>NZ_JBFBGN010000037.1:0-55677 GCF_040684675.1 Streptomyces sp. NPDC089915
GCCGGCTCGGGGCCAACGCCTCCCTGTTCGCCCGCCTCGCGCGCGCGGCCGGCGTGGACACCGGCGACAGCCACGGCACGCCCGTCGTCCCGTGCATCGTCGGGGACTCGGTACGGACCCTGCGGCTGGCGGAGGCCCTGTTCCGGCGGGGCGTCAGCGCCAACCCGATCCTCCATCCGGCCGTCCCGGAGGAGCTGGCCCGGCTGCGGTTCTTCGTCACCCGCGACCACACGCCCGACCAGATCCGCCGGACGGTGACCACGCTCGCGGCCGAACTGCGCCGGCTGGACGCGCCCGGCCCGGGCGCCGCCGAAGCCATGGCCGACGGCGTCGCCGACGACCTCGCCGAAGGCCCCGCCGGCCCGGCCGCGGCCGCGGCCTGACCGGGAGCGCGCCATGGACCCCCTCTTCCGGCCGATCGCACCGGGCCGCGTCCACCACTGGGGCGGCGCCGGGCTCATCGTGGCCCGCCGCCCCGACCTCACCCACCTGCCGCTGTCCCTCTCCGCCGCCGAACAGCGGGTGGCGCGCGCCCTGCCGGCCCGGCGGCGCTCCGAGTGGATGGCCGGGCGGCTGCTCGCCAAGCGGCTGGCCGGTGAGCTCGTCGGGGCGCCGGCGCGCGAGGTGGAGGTCCTCCCCCGCGAGGACGGCAGCCCGCACCTGGTCGTCGGGGGCCGCCCGCTGCCCTCCGTACACCTCTCCATCAGCCACACCCCCGGCCACGCGGCGGCCGCCCTCGCGCCGGGACCGGTGGGCGTGGACCTGTGCGAGACGGCGTCGGCCGCCGCCGTACGGCGGGTCGCGGAGCACGCCTTCTCGCCCGGGGAGCTGTCCCTCATCGGCCCGGACGGCCCCGAGGCCCTGGCCGGGGCCTGGGCTCTCAAGGAGGCTGCGGTCAAGGCCGACCGCGACGCGGTGTTCGGCCCGGCCCCGCGCCGGATCCCGCTCCTGGGGCTGCGGCCGCCGGCGCTCGGGGGGCCGCGCCGGGCGATGGCCTGGCGGGCCGGGGACGCGGTCGTGGCCCTCGTCCTCGCCCGCCCGTGACCCGGGCGACGGCACTGCGTTGGTGCTCCCCGCCCCGCCGGATCATCCTTGTCAGTGGAGCACCCTGGCACGACGAGCGAGGGCGAGATGAGCGGCGATGGCGCAACTTCCCACCTTTCCCGGTGAGCGGCCGCAGGAGACGAGCGCCCCGGGCGGGGCGGCGTACACCGCCACGGCCACGATCGGCGACGACGGCGTCGTGACCGAGTGGGGTCCGGGCGCCGCCCGGCTGCTGGGCTACGCGCCCTCCGAGGTGGTGGGGCGGCCCGCCGCCCCGCTGCTCGCCGAGGACGGCGGGCCGGCGCCCGGGGTGGAGCCGGGGAGCGACCGGTGGAGCGGCACGGTGGCGCTGCGGCACCGGGACGGCCGGCGCGTCGAGGTGCCGCTGCTGGCACACCGGTGGACGTCGACGGGCGGGACCGTCAAGTGGAGCGTGGTGTCCGCCGTGGCGGGCCCGGCGGAAGCGCCGTGGGACGCCCCGCTGAACGAGTGGGCGTTCGCCCAGTCCCCCTGCTTCCTCGCGGTCTTCGACGCGGACCTGCGGCTGCTGCGGGCGAACACCGGCATGCAGCGGACGCTGTCCCTCACGGAGGAGCAGATGCGGGGGCTGCGGCTGCCGGAGATCGCCCCGGATCCGGTGAGCGAGGAGACGGAACGCCGGATGCGCCTGGTCGTGGAGACCGGCGAGCCGCAGCACCTGACCGCCTTCGTGCCCCGGGTGGGCGAGGGCCCCGAGCAGGGCTGGGAGACCTCGCTGGCCGCGTTGCGCGACCGGGACGGCCGGGTGCGGGCCGTGTGCCTGGCCGCGCACGACCGCGGCGGGGCCGAGGGCCTCCCGCACCCCGAGCACCTGCGGCTGGCCGAGGAGTTCACGGCCGGAGCGGCCGGAGCGGCGGGAGCAGCGGGAGCTGCGGGCGCGCCGGGAGCGGCCGGGGGCGCCGGCGAGGGGCACGGCCCCGCCCGGGAGCACCGGGAGCACACGACCACCATGACGCTCCAGCGCAGCCTGCTCCCGCACACGCTGCCGCAGCAGGGGGCCCTGGAGATCGCCTCCCGCTACCTGCCGGCCGGCGGCGAGGCCGGGGTGGGCGGTGACTGGTTCGACGTGATCCCGCTGTCGGGGGCGCGGGTGGCGCTGGTCGTGGGCGACGTGGTCGGCCACGGCATCCGGGCGTCCGCGACGATGGGCCGGCTGCGCACCGCCGTGCGCACCCTGGCCGACGTGGACCTGCCGCCCGACGAGCTGCTCACCCACCTCGACGACCTGATCATCCACCTGTCCGCCGACGAGGCCGATCCGGACGCGCCGGAGGAGTCCGCCGGGGGGATCGGGACGACCTGCCTGTACGTGGTCTACGACCCGGTCACCCGCCGCTGCACGGTGGCGCGGGCCGGGCACCCGCCGCCCGCCGTGGTCTCCCCGGAGGGCTCGGTGTACCTGCTCGACGTGCCGGCCGGGCCGCCGCTGGGTCTGGGGGGCCTGCCGTTCGAGACGGTCGAGGTGGAGCTGCCCGAGGGCAGCCTGCTGGCCCTGTACACCGACGGTCTGCTGCAGGCCCGGGAGCACGACCTGGACGAGGCGCTGGACAGCCTGTTCGTGGCCCTCACCCGGCCCGCGTCGAACCTGGACACGGTCTGCGACCGGGTGCTGACGGCCCTGCTGACCCACCGTCCCGAGGACGACGTGGCGCTGCTGGTCGCCCGGACCCGGGCGCTGCACGCCGACAAGGTGGTGGTCTGGGACCTGCCGTCCGATCCCTCGGTCGTCGCCGACGCCCGCCGGTACACCACCGACCAGCTGACCAGCTGGGACCTGGACGAGGCCTCGTTCGTCGCCGAGCTGGTGGTGAGCGAGCTGGTCACCAACGCCATCCGGTACGGCGAGCCGCCCATCCAGCTGCGGCTGATCCACGAGAACAACACGCTGATCTGCGAGGTCTCCGACGCGAGCAGTACCGCCCCGCACATGCGGCGCGCGCGGACCTTCGACGAGGGAGGGCGGGGCCTGCTGCTGGTGGCCCAGCTGGCCCAGCGGTGGGGGACCCGGCACGCGCCCACGGGCAAGACCATCTGGGCCGAGCAGTCCCTCGTGGGCTTCTGAGGACGGCGCCGCGGGGCCCCGGGTTGCGTGTTCCGGTCCCCTGTGACGCGCCTGTGACAGTCGACGGACAACTCCATGAAGTGCCGCCCGCAAGCTCTTTATCAGGGACATACAGCGACATTCCGATATATGTCCCTCTGCTTCCAAGGGTGTGAGCAGCAGCGATGACCGAGCCGACACGGCGGAGGAAATCCCATGAGCCTCACCCTCGTCATGGAGCACGTCGAAGCCCCCTCGACCGCCACCTCTCTGGCCCCGCGTGAGCAGGAGGCGCTGAGCCACATCGCCGCCGGGTGCACCTACCTCCAGGCCGCCCGCAACATGGGTCTCTCGAAGCACACGGTCGACGCCTACCTGCGCCGCATCCGCGCCAAGTTCGGTGTCAACACCACGGCGGAGCTGACCCGCCTCGCCATCTCGATGGGGCTCTGACGGGACGCACCGGCTCCCGCTCCCCCACTCCCCCGGCCCTACGGCCCGGACGGCACCGCGCCGTCCGGGCCGTACCGCTGTGCGCGGAAGACGGGCAGGGCCCAGGCCGGGGGCTCCTGCGGGGGTTCGGGGATCACCGAGACCTCGGTGGGAGGGTGGTCGCCCGCGGGCCTCGGCTCCACCCGCCGGCCGGCCGTCCCGGTGGCGGCGCGCAGGGCGGCGATGAACTCCAGGCAGGTGTCGTAGCGGTCCTCGGGGACCTTCGCCAGGCCCTTGGCCAGTACCTCGTCGGCGGCGGGGGTGATGTCGGGCCGCTTCTCGCTCAGGGGCGGCGGCTGTTCGTACTGGTGCGACCACAGCAGTGCGGCCGGATCGGCGTCGCGCCCGAAGGGCGGCCCGCCGGCGAGGGACTCGTAGACCACGCAGGCCAGGCTGTAGAGGTCGCACCGGCCGTCGACCGGGCGGCCGGAGATCTGCTCGGGGGCCATGTAGTCGACCGTGCCGACGAACTCCCCGGCGGTGGTGAAGCCGGCGGGCGACAGGGCCTTCTTGGTGAGCCCGAAGTCCGTGAGGTAGATGTGCTCGGGGTGGTCGCTGTCGGTGCCGGCGGCGACCAGGACGTTGCCGGGCTTGACGTCCCGGTGGACGAGGTCGTGGCCGTGGGCCGCGTCGAGCGCGGAGGCCACCTGGCCGGCGATGCGCAGGGCGGCGGTGACGGGCAGCGGGCCCTCCCGGTCGAGCAGCACCCGCAGGTCCTGGCCCGCGACGTAGCGCATGGCGATGTAGAGGACCCCTTCGGTCTCCCCGGCTTCGAAGACGGGCACGATGTGGGGGTGGTCGATGGACGCGGCGACCCGGGACTCGTGGGTGAAGCGGCGCCGGAAGGTCTCGTCGCGGGCGCGTTCGGGGGCGATCAGCTTGAGCGCCACCGTGCGGTCCAGGCGCAGGTCCCTGGCCTGGTAGACGACGGCCATTCCGCCGCGGCCGATCATGCGCTCGACCAGGTAGCCCGCGATCTGCCGGCCGATGAGCCCGGAGGCCCGGCCCGCGTACAGGTGCAGATTGGATGCCGTGCCCATCAGGCGCCGCCCTCACCCGGCCGCCGCGGACGCGCTGGGGCGCGGCGGGCCGCTATTGGCTCATCGAAATTCTATCCAGTGGTCCATACGGCCGCCCCTCGCCGGCGGGCGGCGGCCCGTGCACCCGGGAACGTCCTCCGGGGCGGGGCTCCGGAGGACGTCGCGGGGTGTACGGGGGTCTGGCGGCCGGGTCAGTCGGACCCGCCGTTGCCGCCGCGGCCGCCGAAGCCGCCGCTCTCGCAGCCGATGCCGACGCAGATGCCGCCGTCGCCGCCGCGGCCCCCGTCGCCGCCGTCGCCGCCGGCCGGGGCGTTGCCGCCGTTGCCCCCGTTGCCGCCGTTGGCGCTGCCGCCGCAGACGCCGGCGCAGACGCCGCCCTTGCCGCCGTTGGTGCCGTTGCCGCCGCCGGTCGTACCGTCGGTGCCGTTGCCGCCGTTGGCGCTGCCGTTGCAGAGGCCGGCGCAGACGCCGCCGTTGCTGCCGTTCGTGCCGTTGACCGTTCCGTTGCACCGGCCGGCGCAGACGTTGTCGCCGACGCGGACGCTGCCGTTGCCGATCTTCACCCCGCCGCTGCCGGAACCGGAGCCGCCGAAGATCTTGCCGATCGGGCCGCCGCCGGAGCCGGAGCCGTGGTGGGCGAGGACCTGGGCCGGCTGCAGGGCCGGGGCGGCGGCCGGGGCCGCGGAGGCGATCGGGGCGAGGGCGCCGGCGCCGAGGAGGGTGGTGGAGACGACGAGACCGAGACGAAGCTTCCAAGAACGTATACGCATGGCATTTCTTCCTTGCTGGGAAATCGTTTCCGCTACGGCTGAGAAGTTCTTCCATTCGGATGCGCGGGGCGCCCCGGCCGTTTCGGGCCGGGGCGCCCGGGAGCCTTTCGGTTTCGGCTCGCCGGTTCGCGGGATCAGCTGCCGGTGCCGCTCATCAGCGCGAACCAGTCTCCGTTGACGTACTGCTTCTTCCAGGTGTCGATCTGCTCGGTGGTGATCTTGTACTTGTCGGCGATCTTGTTCGTCATGTCCTTGGAGTCGTCGGCGGCCATCACCGTGAGCACGATGCGCACCTTGTCCACCACCGTCAGCTCCGACTTGGGCTTGTCCGGCAGGTCGGCGAAGCCGAGGCAGGCCGTCCCGCCGGGCTTTCCGGGCTCGCCCGGCTGACCGGGCTGACCACCCTTGCCGCCCTCGCCGCCCTTGCCGCCCTCGCCACCCGCGCCGCCGAGTCCGCCGAGTCCGCAGTCCGCCGACCGGAGGGCCGTGACCTGGGCGCTGGTGGGGGTGTGGGACACCGCTGCCTGCGCGGCGCAGGCGGTACCGGTGACGAGGGCCAGGGAGGCCGCGGCCAGGATGAGCGGACGCTGGAAGGGGATCGTGAACATGGGGGTTGCTCCGTTCAGAGAACGTTCTTTGCAGAGGGGTCGAGGGGGTCGATCGGGTGGTGCCGGGGGTGGGGTGGAGGCCCGAGGGCCTCCACCCCGTCACGCGGGGGCCGGTCAGAAGAGGCTGCCGCCACCGGCGCCGCCGCCGCCGCCGAGGCCGCCGAAGATGCCGAGGCCTCCGGTGCCGCCCTTGCCGCCGTCGCCGCCCTGGAGGATGCCGAACCCGCCGCCGCCGCCCTTGCCGCCGTTGCCGCCCTTGATCAGGCCGTCACCGCCGCCACCGCCGCCGCCGCCGTTCCCGCCGAAGAGGCCCGAGCCGCCCTTGCCGCCGCCACCGCCGTTGCCGCCGATGACGCCGTCGCCGCCACCACCGCCACCGCCGCCGCCACCACCGGAGAGGATGCCGTTGCCGCCGTTGCCGCCCTTGCCGCCGTCACCACCGGTGCCGAGGACGCTGCCGCCGCCGGAGCCGCCGGAGCCACCGCCGCCGCCGACGATGCCGCCGCCACCGTCGCCGCCGTCCCCGCCCTTGCCGCCGCCGTTGGGGAGGGCGGTGACCACGTGGGCCGGAGCGGGGGCCGCCATGGCCGCCGAGGCCGGGAGGACGACACCTCCGGTGACGATGGCCGCCGCGGCCGCCAGGGTCGCGAGGCGCAGGGTCCGGCGCTGGGGGCGGACGGTGGCGGTGGTGTCAAACTTGCGGTTCATGACTTTCTCCTGACTGTGCATTCCGTTTATTGAGGTGCCCCGGGTTTCGGGACGGTGCGGTGAGGGAGTGAGGGGATTCGATCGGGAATTCCTCCGGGGAGGGTTTCCCTCTCTTTCCTGTTTCCTCGTTTCCTTTCCGTGCCTCAAGTAAGCCCCAGCGGGCACAGGGGGGTCACGTTCCGGGAAGTCGGGACTTGACAGCTCCGCGGACGGCGGGTTAAAAGCCGGATCTCAGTCGAACCGGTCGACGAGGACCACCGCCACGTCGTCGGCCAGCCGGCCGCCCGCATGGCGCAGCAGCGCCGCGCGCAGGCCTTCCAGGAAGGACTGCCGGGTGCGGTCGTGCAGGGCCTCCATGGCCCCGGCGAGGTCGAAGAAGGCGTCGTCGCCGTCGCGGGCCTCGAGGATCCCGTCGGTGTGCAGGAGCAGCCGGTCCCCCGGGGCGAAGGGGTAGCTGTCCGTCCGGCCGGGGGGACCGCTGATGAACTCCTCCAGGCCGAGCGGGGGCAGCGGGACCGTGGGCGCCAGGGGGCGGGCCTCGCCGTCGCGCAGCACCAGCGGGGCCGGGTGGCCCCGGTTGACGATCTGGACGTGGAGGGCGTCGGGGATCTGGGCGACCAGCGCGGTCACGAACCCCTCGATGAGGGCGTCCTCGCCGCCGGCCAGTCCGGCGCTCGCGGTGGCCGCGTCCCGGCGCAGGGCCGCTCCGCAGTGGTCGACGACCTCCACCAGGTCGTCCTCGTAGTGCACGGACTCCCGGAAGGCGCCCAGGACGACGGCGGCGGCGCGCACGGCGGGCAGCCCCTTGCCCCGGACGTCCCCGACGATCAGCCGGACCCCGTAGCGGGTCTGGACCGCGTCGTAGAGGTCGCCGCCGATCTGCGCGCCCGTCTCGGCCGCCAGGTACATGCTGGCGGCCCGTACGGGGCCCAGCCGGGCCGGTACGGGCCGCAGCAGGACCTCCTGGGCGGCCTCGGCGATCCGGCGGACCTGGCCGAGCTCCTGGTCCCGGCGGATGCGGACGGCGCGGCTGGTCATGGCGCTCGCGGCGGCGACCAGGCAGAGGGCGAGGAGGTTCGTGTAGACCTGCTGTCCGCCCCAGGCGCGGTTGTGGGTGGCGGTGACGACGCTGACGGCGAGGGCCAGCCCGGCGGCCGCGAGCGTGCCCCGCGGGCCCATGGTGACGGCCGCCAGGGCGGGGGTGGCGACGAGCATCGGGCCGGTGTACACGACGTGGGCGGGGGTGAGCTCGATGACGAGCACCACGAGGGCGATCGCGAAGGGGAGGGCCTCCGCGAGGGCGAAGAGGACCTGGTGGTGGCCGCCGGCTCCCGGTCCCGGGGGCGAGCGCAAGGGCGCTCTCATGAGTACAGCCTGCCTCGCCCGGGCGTACGGCCGCCACTTCGTCCGGCGCGTCGGCCCCGGCCGCCGCCCGGCGGGCGGCCGGACCGGGTAGGGATGCGGGAAAGGCCCCCGGCCGGCCCCCGCGACCCCGGAGCACGCCCCGATGAGCACCACACGATGAGCACCGCATGAGCACCGCATGAGCACCGGGCCCGCCCCGGTCCCCCGGGTCTCCCGCCGGGAGTTCGACGCCCTCTTCGCCGCCGTCCGCACCTGGGGCCGCTGGGAGCCGGCCGACCGGGGCGCCTGGAACCGGGTCACCCCGGAGCACGTGCTCCGGGCGGCGGCCCTGGTCCGCGACGGTACGGCCGTGCCCCTCGGCCGCCCCTGGGACACCCGGCCCGGCCCCGACAACCCCCGGCCGGCCCTGCACCACATGACCGACCTGGGCGACGTCGAGCCCCCGGAACCCTCCGCCCACAAGGACTTCCTGGGCGCCGACTACCACGGCAAGTCCGTCAGCCACCTCGACGCCCTGTGCCACATCGCCTACCGGGGGGAGCTCTACGGGGGCCGGCCCGCCCACGACCACGTCGGCGCGGGCGGCGCCCGGTTCGGCTCGGTGGCCGCCCTGGGCCCGCTCGTCACCAAGGGGATCCTCCTGGACCTCCCGGCCGTCCTCGGGACGGACTGGCTGGAGCCCGGGCACCCGGTCCGGGCCGGCGACGTGCTGGACGCCGAGCGGGCCCTCGGCGTCCGGATCGACGAGGGCTGCGCGGTGCTGCTGCGCACGGGCCGCTTCCGGCGCCGCCGGGAGCTGGGCCCCTGGGACCTCGACGCGGCGAGCGCGGGCTTCCACGTCGACGCGCTGCCGCTGCTCGCCGAGCGGGGCGCCGCCCTGCTCGGCTCGGACGGGGACGGGGACCTGCGCCCCTCGCCGGTCGAGGGCCTGCACTCCCCCGTCCACACCCTCGCCGTCACCGCCATGGGGGTGCCCCTGCTGGACAACCTGGACCTGGAGGGGCTGTCCGCGGCGTGCGCGGCAGCCAAACGCCACGCGTTCCTGCTCGTCGTGGCCCCCCTGAACGTCCCGGGCGGGACGGGGTCGCCGGTCAATCCCGTCGCCGTCCTGTGAAGCGGGAAAACACCCGGAATATACTCAAAACGGCACTGATTCAACTTTCACCGGGCGTTTCACCGGGCGTGGGGAAGTGATGCAGATGGGGGTCACGGGAGACCAGACCGGCCCCGCACGCTCCCGTGAGCGGTTCCTGGGGGGCGAGCCCGTGGAGACCGGGGTGCGCGGACCCATCCTGGACTCGTGGCTGCGCTGCCGGCTCCTGGGGCTCTCCCCCGACCGGTCCGAACTCCCCTTCCGGGAGGACTTCGACCCGGACAGCCGGCTCCTGCGGGCCGCCGGACCGGTCCTCGACGAGCTGCGCGACCGCTTCTCCGGCAGCCGGATGAACATCGCCGTCGCCGACGCGGACGGCATGGTGCTGCGACGCCGCTTCGGCGAGCCCTCCCTGGCCCGGAGCCTGCCCCCCATCCAGACCGTGCCCGGGTTCGTCTTCGCCGAGCGGTACGGCGGGACCAACGGCATCGGCCTCGCGCTGGCCGAGCGGCGTCCCGTACAGGTCTACCGCGCCGAGCACTTCGCCGAGCGCGCCCAGTCGAACGCCTGCTGCGCCGCCCCCATCCGCGACCAGCTCAGCGGGCAGATCGTCGGCGTGCTCTGCTTCGGCTACCCGTACGCCCTGGAGCACCCGGACCTGGCCGCCCTGCTCGGCCGGGCGGTCGGGACGATCGAGCGGCGGCTGATGGCGCAGAGCTCGGAACGCGAACGCGGACTGCTCCACACCTACCTCGAGGCCGAACTCGGCGCCCTGCCGGCCGCCGGGGACGGCCTGCCCGGCCCGAACGGACTCACCGGGCCGGCCGCGGCGGGCCTGGACCCGCTGGACCGGGCCGTCCTCAAGGAGCGGGCGACGGAGCTGATCTCCTCGGCCCGCCGGGGCGCCTTCGGCGTGACCCTCCCGCACGGCGGCGGAGCCACCCTGCTCAGCCGCCCCGTCACCAGCGGCGCCGGGGTGCGGGGCATGGTCGTGGAGGCCGTCGTCGGCGGCGACGGCCCGCCGGCCGGCCCGCTGTCCCCCGCGGCCCGGCCCACGGGCGCCGTCCGCGGCCTGGTCCTGGTCGGCGAGCCGGAGGTGGGCAAGTACGCCGTGGAGGCCCGGCGGCGCCTGGAGCTGCTGGCCGAGGCCAGCACCCTCATCGGCACCACCCTGGACGTGGAGCGCACCGCCCGGGAGCTCGCCGAGGCGGCGGTCCCGCGCCTGGCCGACTACGTCACCGTCGACCTGCCGGAGGCCGTGCTGCGCGGCGAGGAGTCCGCCGACCCCGGGGCCGAGCTGCACCGCGCGGTGGTGCACGGCATCCGCGACGACTGCCCCTTCTACCCCGCCGGACAGCACGTGGAGCTGCTGGCCGGCACCCCCCAGATGCGCTGCCTCAGCGGCGGGCAGGCCGTCCTGGAGCCCGAGCTCGGCGCGGCGGCGGGCTTCATCGCCCAGAACCCCGAACGGGCCCGCCGGCTCCTGGAGCACGGCCTGCACTCCCTCGTCGTCGTCCCGCTGCTGGCGCGCGGGGTGCTGCTGGGCATCGCGAGCTTCTACCGCTCCCAGGACCCCGCCCCCTTCGGGGACGACGACAGCCGGCTGGCCCAGGAGCTGGCCGCCCGCGCCGCCCTGTGCATCGACAACGCCCGCCGCTACACCCGCGAGCACAACCTCGCCCTGGCCCTCCAGCGCAGCCTGCTGCCGCGCGGCCTGCCCGAGCAGGGCGCGGTCGAGGTCGCCCACCGCTACCTGCCCGCCGAGTCCGGGGTCGGCGGCGACTGGTTCGACGTCATCCCCCTCTCCGGCACCCGCGTCGCCCTCCTCGTCGGCGACGTCGTCGGCCACGGACTGCACGCCGCCGCCACGATGGGGCGGCTGCGGACCGCCGCGCGCAACTTCGCCGAGCTGGAACTCGCCCCCGACGAGCTCCTCACCCACCTCGACAACCTCCTGGTCCGCCTCGACCGCGAGGAGGGCGGCGACGAGGACCCCGCCAGCACCGGCATCGCCGGCGCCACCTGCCTGTACGCGGTCTACGACCCCACCACCCGGCTGTGCACGATGGCCCGGGCCGGCCACCTCCCGCCCGCGCTGGTCCACCCCGACGGCCGCGTGACCTTCCCCGACCTGCCCGCGGGCCCCCCGCTGGGCCTGGGCGGACTGCCCTTCGAGACCGCCGAGATCGAGCTGCCCGAGGACAGCACGCTGGTCCTCTACACCGACGGGCTCGTCGAGGACCGCCACCGCGACATCGACGTCTCCCTCGACCGGCTCCGGGCCGTCCTGGCCCGTCCGGAGCGCGGCCCCGAGGACACCTGCCGGGCCGTCATGGACGCCATGGCCCCCGAGCACCCCGAGGACGACATCGCCCTCCTGGTCGCCCGCGCCCACACCCTGCCCGCCGACCGGATCGCCGCGTGGGACCTGCCGGCCGACCCCTCGAAGGTCTGCGACATCCGCGCCGCCGCCACCCGGCGGCTGGCCGACTGGGGGCTGGAGGAGCTCGCGTTCGCCGCCGAACTGCTGCTCAGCGAACTGGTCACCAACGCCATCCGCTACGGGGGCGAGCCCATCCAGGTCCGCCTCATCCGCGACCGCACCCTGATCTGCGAGGTCTCCGACGGCGGCAGCACCGCCCCGCACCTGCGGCGGGCGGCCAGCACGGACGAGGGCGGCCGCGGCCTGTTCCTCGTCGCCCAGCTGTCCCAGTCCTGGGGCACCCGCTACACCCCCCGGGGCAAGGTCATCTGGGCCGAATGCGCCCTGGACGCGGCCTGACGTCCCGTCATAGCCCGGAATGGGAGCCCCCGGCCAGTAGCATCCCCGTGTCCCGCCCTCCCGTGCGGGGGATCCGAGGCCGGCCCCGGAGACGTCCGTGCATGACGCCCATGACGAGTACGCCGCCCCACCGCGCCCCGGCGCGGAGCCGCTCGTGCGGATCCGGGGCCTGTCCAAGCGGTTCGGCGGCACCGTCGCCCTCGACGGGGTGGACCTCGACCTGCGCGGCGGCGCGATCCTCGCCCTGCTGGGCCCCAACGGCGCCGGGAAGTCCACGCTCATCAAGGTCCTCGCCGGGGTCCACCGGGCCGACGCGGGCGAGGTGACGGTGGCCGGGCACCCGCTCGGCTCCGAGGGGGCCCGCGCCGCGATGTCGTTCATCCACCAGGACCCCGGCCTGGTCGACTGGATGACCGTCGCCGAGAACATCGCCCTGGGCACCGGCTACCCGCGCCGCCACGGCCTGATCTCCTGGCGGCGGACCCGCGAGCGGTGCACGGAGGCCCTGGCGCTCGTGGCCGGACACCTGGACCCGGACACCCGCGTCGCGGACCTCGCCCCCGCCGAACGCTCCCTGACGGCCATCGCCCGGGCCCTCGCGCGCGGCACCCGGCTCCTCGTCCTGGACGAGCCCACCGCCACGCTCCCCGCCGCCGACTGCGCCCGGCTCTTCGACGTCCTGCACGCCCTGCGCGACCGGGGCCGGGGCGTCCTGTACGTCAGCCACCGGCTCGACGAGGTGTACCGGGTCGCCGACTCCTTCGCCGTCCTGCGCGACGGCCGCCTGGCCTCCCGGGGGCCCCTCGCCGGGTACGACCCCGGCCGGCTGGTCCGGGACATCACCGGCGGCGCCCCGGCCGGACGCACGGGCCCGGCCCCCGCCGGACCGCCCCCCGGGCGCCCGCCCGTCCTGCGCCTGGAGGCCGTGACCACGGCGGGCGGCGGGCCCGTCGGGCTGGAGGTGGCGGCCGGGGAGATCGTGGGCATGGTCGGGCTGACCGGCGCCGGCCACGCGCACCTGGGCCGCGCCCTCGCCGGGGTGCTGCCGCTGACGGGCGGGCGGGTACTGCTCGACGGACGGCCATACCGCCCGCGCGGCGCCGCCGGCGCCGTGGCCCGCGGCGTGGGCTTCGTGGCCGCCGACCGCCAGGAGGAGGGCTCCGTCCCGGAGCTGACGGTCCGGGAGAACCTGCTGGCCAATCCGCGCGCGGCCGGGGTGCCGGCCTGGCGCCCGCTCCGGCCCCGGCGCGAGCGGCGCGCGGCGGCCGCCCTGCTGGAGCGGTTCGCGGTGCGCCCCGACGACCCCGAGGTGCCGCTGGCCTCCCTGTCGGGCGGCAACCAGCAGAAGGTGGTCCTGGCCCGGGCGCTGCGCGCGCGGCCCCGGCTGCTGGTCCTGGAGGAGCCGACCGCGAGCGTGGACGTCGGCGCCAAGGCGGCGGTCCACCGGATGCTCGACGGGGCGGCCGCCGAGGGGACGGCGGTGCTGCTGGTGTCCACCGACTTCGAGGAGGTGGCCGACCTCTGCGGGCGGGCGCTGGTCTTCGTGCGCGGGGCGGTGGCGGCCGAGCTGTCCGGGCCCCGGCTGACCCCGGCCGAACTCACCCGCACCGCCTCGGCCATGCCCCCGGTCACCGGCAGCACGGGGGCTCCGTGACCCGCTGGTCCCCGCGCGGGCACCTCGTCGGCGGCTACGGGCTGCCGGCCCTGGCCGTGCTGCTCTTCCTGGCGTTCTCCCTCGCCCTGCCGGACACCTTCCCCACCCGGGCCAACGTGTCCTCGATCCTGTCCAACCAGTCGATCCCCGCCCTGCTCGCGCTCGGGGCCACGGTCCCCATCGCCACCGGGAGGTTCGACCTGTCCCTCGGCTACGGGCTGGGCCTGGCCCACGTCCTGGTGATGTACCTCGTCGTGGAGGCGGGCACGCCCTGGCCGCTCGCCTGCCTCGCCGTGATCGCGGGCGGGGCGCTGGCCGGCGTCCTCAACGGGATCGTCGTCGAGTTCGCCCGCATCGACTCCTTCATCGCCACCCTCGGCACCGGCAGCATCATGTACGCCGCCACCGGACTGCTCACCGGCGGCGGCCGGATCGTCCCCGGCCCGGAGGGGCTCCCGTCCGCGTTCACCTCCCTGTACGACGCCGAGTTCCTCGGCCTGCCGCTGCCCGCCTTCTACGTGCTGGCGGCCGCCGCGGTCCTGTGGGTGGTGCTGGAACGGCTGCCCTTCGGCCGCTACCTGTACGTCACCGGCTCCAGCCCCCGCGCCGCCGCCGTCCTCGGCATCCCCAGCCGCCGCTACTCGGTGTACGCCTTCGCCGCCTCGGGCCTGGTCACGGGGGTCTCCGGGGTGCTGCTCGCCGCACAGCAGCAGGTGGGGAACCCGAGCGTCGGCCTGGACTACCTGCTGCCCGCCTTCGTCGGCGCGCTGCTGGGCTCCACCACCGTCCGCCCCGGCCGCGCCAACGCCGCGGGCACCCTGGTGGCCGTGACCGTGCTGGCCGTCGGGCTCGCCGGGATCGGCCAGCTCGGCGCCGACTTCTGGGCCACCCCGCTGTTCAACGGCGGCACGCTGCTGCTGGCCGTCGGCCTGGCCGGCTACGCGGCGCGGCGGCGGCTGCGCGCCCGGGCCCCGGCGGACGGGCCGCCCTCCCCCACCGCGGACGCCCCCTCCCGGCCACCCGCACGTCCCTGATCAGGAGCACCGTGGACCCGAACCGCAAGCGCCTCGCCGCGGCAGCGGCCCTGTGGGCGGCCGTCTGCGCCCTCGTCGCGGGCTGCGGGGGCGGCCCCGCGCAGGGCCCCGCCCCGAGCCCCGGGGCCCGCTGCCCGGCCGAACTCGCCCGGGCGCAGGCGGCCGTGGCCCGGGCCGAACGCACCGACGCCCGCTGGAACGGCCCCGTCACCGGCCCCGCGGCGGTCCCGGGCAAGACCCTGGTCTACGTCGCCCAGACCATGACCAACCCCGGGGTCGCCGGGGTGGCCGAAGGGGTCCGCGAGGCGGCGGCGGCGATCGGCTGGCAGGTCCGGGTGATCGACGGGGAGGGCACCCCGGCCGGGCTCCAGGCCGCGGTCAGCCAGGCGGTCACCCTGGCCCCCTCGGGCATCGTCATCGGCGGCTTCGACCCGCGGCTGACGGCGCGCCAGACGGAGGACGCACGGGCCGCCGGGATCACGCTGATCGGCTGGCACGCGGTCGGATCGCCCGGACCGGGCGCGGACCCCGCCCTGTTCACCAACATCACCACGAACGTGGAGGAGGTCGCGGGGATCAGCGCGGACTGGGTCATCGCCCGCTCCGGCGGCTCCGCCGGGGCGGTCGTCTTCACCGACGACTCCATCCCGTTCGCCCGGACCAAGGCGGAGCTGATCCGGCGGCGGCTGGCCGGCTGCGCGGGGGTGGCCCTGCTCGCCTCGGAGAACATCCCCATCCCGGACGCCGGCCAGCGCACCCCGCAGGAGGTCTCCTCGCTGCTCTCCCGCTTCGGGGAGCGGTGGACCGACTCCGTCGCCGTCAACGACCTCTACTTCGCCGACGCGGCCCCCGCCCTGCGCGCCGCCGGGCGCCCCGGCGGGGGCCCGCCCTTCAACATCGGCGCGGGCGACGGGGACCCGTCCGCCTTCCAGCGGATCAACAGCCGGGGATACCAGGCGGCCACCGTCCCCGAACCGCTGTCCCAGCAGGGCTGGCAGGCCGTCGACGAGTTCAACCGCGCCTTCGCCGGCCGGCCGGCCAGCGGCTACGTCGCCCCGGTCCACGTGGTGACGGCGCGCAACGCCGGCGGGGCCGCCTCCTGGGACCCCGAGGGCTACCGGGAGGCGTACCGCAGGATCTGGCACGGGGGATGACGCCGCCCGGCGACGGAGGGGCGGTGCGGGGTTGGATGTCCGGTTATGGGTAGTCTTCCCGGGTCGGTGTGCGGAGTCGGAGTCTCGTCAGGGCGGGGTGGGATTGTCATGGGTCGTCAGACGGGCGTGCGCGCCGGGGCGGTGGCCGCGGTGCTGCTGCTCGCGGTCGCCGGGTGCGGCGGGCCGAAGAGCGCGGGTGACGGGAAGACGGCGGCGAAGCCGGCCGCGAGCAGCTCGCGGCCGGCGCCGGCCGCCTCGCCCGCGTCCCCGGGCGGTGACGCGAAGCCGGCCGCCGGGGACGTGCTGCCGGGCATGGTCAGCGCGGCCGTGGCCCGGACGCAGCTGGCGGCGCTGACGACCGGGAAGCCCGGCACGATGGCCGGCTACAGCCGCGACAAGTTCACGCACTGGGCCGAGCAGGGCGACAAGTGCGACACCCGCGAGACGGTCCTGCAGCGCGACGGCCGGGGCGTCACCCGGGACGCCGAGTGCCGGGCCGTGTCGGGCAGCTGGAAGAGCCTGTACGACGGCGCCGTGGTCAACGAGGCCTCGAAGCTGGACATCGACCACATGGTCCCGCTCGCCGAGGCCTGGCGCTCCGGCGCCGCCGCGTGGGACGCCGCGCGGCGCAAGGCCTTCGCCAACGACCTGACCCGGCCGCAGCTCCTGGCCGTGTCGGCCGCCTCCAACCGGTCCAAGGGCGACCAGAGCCCCGACCTGTGGCAGCCGTCGGACAAGTCGAGCTGGTGCCAGTACGGGCGCGCCTGGACCACCGTCAAGTCCCACTACGGGCTGACCGTCACCGAAGCCGAGAGGGCCATGCTCACCACCATGATCGACACCTGCGCCGCATGACCGCCCCCCGCCAGTACCAGTGGCAGGACCAGGTCCTCGCCGGCCCCGGCGGGGCCATGACCGACGAGGTCGGGGTCATCACCGGCGACCTGACGCTGCGCACCACCGGCGGGCCGGACGGGAAGGTCCGCTTCGAGGTGCAGTACACCGACGCGGACGAGTGGTACACCCTGACCGGCAGTCCGGTCGCGCACGGGGACCCGCGCGGGCTGCACGCCGCGGCCCTGCGGGCGATCCGCGCCGGGGGCGGCGCCGAGGCTCCCGCCGCACCCGCCTGAGCAGGCGCTGCGGGCGGATCGTTGGGCCGCTCGGGTGACGGGCGATAACCCCTGGCGCCGGGCGCAGTTGATCCAGTCGTCCCGCCGGGGACAGCTCATGCGACAGAAGGATCTCCACGATGCTCAAGAAGTTCATGGCCACCGCCGCGGTCACCGCCTCCATCCTGGGCACGGGCGCCCTCGCGGCCTCCCCGGCGATGGCGATCGGCAACGACAACGGCGTCAACACCGTCAACGGCAACGGCGCGCAGCAGATCTACGGCAACCAGGAGACCGCGGGGTCGATGAGCCCGCAGCTCGGCGCGATCCAGGGCTCGCTGAACAAGCTCTGCGTCGGCCTGCCGGCCAAGGCCAACGTCCAGTCCGTCCTGGCCCTCGTCAACGTCGGCGTCCAGGACATCCCGATCGCGTCCAACCCGCAGAACCAGCAGTGCACCGAGAACTCCACCCAGGCCAAGGGTGACGAGACCCTCTCGCACATCGCCTCCAACATCCCGGTCCTGTCCGGGAACCTGTCGGCCGGCAGCTGATCCAGCGGTCCCGGAGCGGCGTGGCGGCACGGTCGCCACGCCGCTCCGGCGTTTCCCCGCACGGAACGCCAAGTTTGGTCTAGACCTTGACAGGTCCAGACCAGTTCGGTTCAGTGGCGGTACCCCGTCGCCCCCCCACCTCCGCGACGACTCCCCCCACTGAAGGAGCAGTTACGTGATACGTGCGCTTCGCCGCCGGGCCCTCTCCCTCGCCACGGCCGCCGCCGCGACCCTCGGGCTCGCCGTCGCCCTGCCCGCCTCCCCCGCCGCCGCGGCCCCCGCCTGCGCCGGGTCCTGGAGCTCCTCGGCCGTCTACACCAACGGCATGAGCGCCTCGTACGGCGGCCACAACTGGCAGGCCAAGTGGTGGACCCAGGGCGAGACCCCGGGCACCACCGGCCAGTGGGGCGTCTGGTCGGACCAGGGCGCCTGCGGCGGCGGGGGCGGCCAGGACCCCGACCCCGGCACCGGCGACCCGTCCGGATTCGTGGTCAGCGAGGCCCAGTTCAACCGGATGTTCCCGAACCGGAACCCCTTCTACACCTACAACGGCCTGGTGGCGGCGCTCTCCGCGTACCCCGGCTTCGCCCACACCGGTGACGACACCGTCAAGCGGCGCGAGGCGGCGGCCTTCCTCGCGAACGTCTCGCACGAGACGGGCGGGCTGGTCTACATCGTCGAGCAGAACACCGCCAACTACCCGCACTACTGCGACGCCTCCCAGCCCTACGGCTGTCCGGCCGGCCAGGCCGCGTACTACGGCCGGGGCCCCATCCAGCTGTCCTGGAACTTCAACTACAAGGCGGCCGGCGACGCCCTGGGCATCAACCTGCTCGCCAACCCCTACCTGGTGGAGCAGGACCCGGCCGTCGCCATGAAGACGGCGCTCTGGTACTGGAACACCCAGAACGGCCCCGGCACGATGACGGCGCACGCGGCCATGGTCAACGGGGCGGGCTTCGGCGAGACGATCCGCTCCATCAACGGGGCCCTGGAGTGCAACGGCGGCAACCCGGCGCAGGTGCAGAGCCGGGTGAACGCCTACCAGGCCTTCACCCAGATCCTCGGGGTCACCCCGGGCGACCGGCTGAGCTGCTGACCGGCCCGGCCGGCTCAGTGGGCCCGTAGCGCGGTGGCCAGCTGGGCCCGCGAACGGACGTCCAGCTTCTGGTAGATCCGGGTGAGCCGGGCCTCGACGGTCTTGACGCTGAGGAACAGCTTCGCCGCCGCCTCCTGGTTGCTGGCGCCCCCGCCGACCAGCAGGGCGAGGCGGGCCTCGGCGTCGGTCAGGGCCGCCACCCCCGGGTGCGGGGCTCCGGCGCCCGGGGCGTCCTCGCGGGCGAGCCCCAGCCAGGGCTTCGCCCCGGCCCGTTCGAACACCTCGGCGGCCTCCCGCAGGGCGGCCCGGGCCGGGGCCCGGCGGCGGCGCCGGCGCTCCACCCGGGCCAGCGCCAGCAGCGTCCGGCCCCGCTCCAGGGGCAGCCCGAGGGCGCCGAAGCGCCGGACGGTGTCCTGGAGCAGGGCGACGGCCGGTTCCGCTTCGCCGCCCGCCGACAGCGCGAGCCCCCGGGCCCGGTCCAGCGCGGCGAGCACCGGGGTGCGCCCCAGGGAGCGGGCGACGGGGGTGACGGAGTCGAGGAGGGCGACGGCCGCCGCGGGGTCGTCGGCGGCGACGAGGGCCTCGGCGAGCTCCCCGTGCCAGCGCAGGATGGACGGGTCGACCACCTGCTGGGCCGCCTCCAGCCCGGCCACCCGGGTCAGCGTGGCCACCGCCTTCGCGGCCTCCCCGGTGGCCAGTTCGACGGTTCCGAGGGCGTACAGCCCCCGGGACAGGAAGACCTGGTCGTGCTCCTCCTCGGAGGCCCTGATGCCGCGGCGGGCGTAGGCGGCGGCCCGGGCGAAGCTGCCGGCGGCGGCCTCGGCGGTCGCGGCGACGTACCAGGCGGGGCCCGGGGAGAGGCCCGCCTCGATGGTCAGCTCCAGGGCGCGGCGGGCGTGCGCGGCGCCCGGGACGCAGCGGCCGCGCCGCAGTTCGACCTCGGTGAGGCTGCGCAGCACCTCGAAGACGTCCTCGGCGGAGCCGGTGCGCTGGACGGCGGGCAGCAGGGCGAGGAGCCGGCCGCGGGCGTCGGCGAGGCGGTCGTCGAAGAGGGCGTGGCGGACGGCGAGGTACTGGGGCGCGTTGCGCATGCCGAGGGGGACCTCGGGGGCGGGCAGGGCGAGGGCCCGGGCCAGGATGTCCTCGGCGTCGGGGTCGGCGAGGATGCGGCCCATGCGGGCCCGCACGGTCAGGGCCATGGCCTCGGCCACCTGGTCTCCCCCGGCCTTGGCGAGGGCTCCGGCTTCGGCGGCGGCGTCGCGGGAGCGTACGGGGTCGCCGTCGCTGAGGTTGTGCTTCCAGGCGATCCGCAGCTGTACGGCGGCCAGCAGGGAGGGGTCGTCGGCGGCGTCGGCCTCGGCGCAGGCGAAGGCGAAGGTCTCGTCGAGCGCGGCCAGGGCCTGTCCGGCGGCGTCGATCACGGCGAGCCGGGCCCGTACCCGCTGGGCCGGCGAGGCGTCGCGGGCGAGGACGGCGCGGGTGGCGCGGCGGGCGAGGTCGGCGCGGCCGGCCCAGCCGGCGTCCTCGGCGGCGCCGACGAGCCGGGCGAGTTCCTCGCCGGGCAGGGCGGCGGGGGTGCGTTCGGCGGCGAGCAGTCCGAGTTCGGCGGCCAGGGCGCGCTGGCCGCGGCGGCGGCAGGCGTCGGCGGCCCGGGTGATCGCGTCGGCGAGCGCGGCGTCGGGGGCGTCGACGGCCAGCGCGCGGTGGCGTACGGCTTGGACGGGGTCGTCGACGGCGGCGGCGAGCGCGGCGTGGCCGGCGGAGCGCTCGGGCCAGCCGGCGTCGGCGGCCAGGGCGGTGGGCAGGGCTCCGGCGGTGAAGGCGACGGCGCCGTCCTCGCCGACGGTGACCAGCGCGGCCCGTTCGGCCTCGGCGAGTTCGGCCTCGGCGTCGGGCCGGCCGGCCCGGCGCAGCAGGGCGGTGGTGGGCCGGGTGGCGAGGGCCGCGAGGAGGAGGGTGGGGCGGGTCCGGGCCGGGGCTTCGGCGAGGAGGCGGCGGGCCACCTCGCGGGCCTGGCCGGAGACGGGGAGGGGGTCGGCGTGGTGGGCGCGGCCACCCTGGACGCCGGCGGCCTCGGCGAGGGAGTGGCCGAGGGCGAGGGCGAGGCGGGGGTTGCCGCCGCTGGCCTGGTGGATGCGGCCGGCGAGGCGGGCGGGGAGGCCGTGGCGGAGCAGGAGTTCGGCGACCTCGTCGGCGCCGAGGGCGGGGACGCGGACGGCGGGGGTGCCGGGGCCGCAGAGCGCTTCGGCGGCGGGGGCGCCGTCCTGGGCGCGTTCGGCGACGAGGACCCGTACGCGGGGCGGGGTCAGGCGCAGGGCGAAGCGGAGCAGGTCGGTGCTCTCGGGGTCGAGCCACTGGGCGTTGTCGAGGAGGAGCAGGAGGGGGCCGGGGGCGGCCAGGGTGCGCAGGACCTCGACGAGGGCCAGGCGCAGGGCGACGTGGTCGCGTCCGGCGCGGGGGGCGTCGGTCTCGCGGCGCAGCAGGGCGACGGCGGCGCGCTGGGGTCCGGCGAGGCGGTCGAGGGCGCAGCGGGGGACGGTGGCGAGGAGGGCGGCTGCGGAGGCCTCGGGTATGTGCCGGTCGGCGGCTTCGGGGGCGAGCCGCAGGACGGTCTCGCGGCGGGCCTCGGCGGCGGCCGCGACGGCGCGGGCGACCTCGCTCTTGCCCGCTCCGGCGGGGCCGGTGAGGATGGCGCGGGCGTGCGTGGCCAGCGCACGGCCGACGGCCTCGATGAGTACGCCGTGTCCGACGTTGGTGTCAGCGTTCGCCGTCGCCGCCACGCACAGCCACCCGCCTTTCGCTCCCCGCTCCGCGCTTCCTGTGAGACGCGACAATACGAGGTCAGCCCCCCGGCGGACCCGGATTGTGACGCAGAATTCAGTCGGGTGACAGGAATGTCCCGCGGACCTGCCGGTACGGGAGGTATCGGCAGGTCCGCGGGCCGGGTTGGTCCGTACTATCGCCCCGTCAGGCCGGAGGTGGGGGACTCCGGCGGGGGCCCGGACCGGGGAGTGGACCGAGGTGGTCCGGCGGGGATCAGAAGCCGAGGCTCCAGGAGTCGATCTTGCCGGTGTCGCCGCCCGCGTTGTCGTTCACGCGCAGCTTCCAGGTGCCGTTCGCGACCTCCGAGGAGGCGTCGACGGTGTAGGTCTGGTTGATGTTGTCCGTGCCGCCGCCGGCCCGGTTGTGCAGGGTGTAGACGGTGCCGTCGGGGGCGACCAGGTCGACCTTGAGGTCGCCGATGTAGGTGTGGGCGATGTTCACGCCGACCTTGAGGGCGGCCGGGGCGTTGCCGGTGACGCCGGTGACGGTGATGGGGCTCTCCACCGTGCTGTTGTCGGCGATGGCGAAGTCCGCGGTGTTCTCGAAGAACGGCGTGGCCGGGGTGGAGGTCACGGCGTTGACGGTCGCGGCCGCGTCGGCGAGGCCGGCGCCGCAGCCGCCGGTGCAGGTGCCGGCCAGCGGGCGGGCGTTGGCCTTGATGGCGGCCTCGACCTGGGCCGGGGTCAGCGAGGGCTTGGCGGCCACGAGGAGCGCGGCGAGGCCCGCGATGTGCGGGGCGGCCATGCTGGTGCCCTGGTACGGCTTGTAGATCTCCGCGCCGGGGGTGGTGGTGCCGTTGTTCAGCGTGGAGAGGATGCCGTTCTCGGGCGTGGTGACGGTGCCGGGCGTGTCGGTGGCGCGGCGGGTCTCGCCGCCGGGGGCGGAGACGTCCACCTTGGCGCCGAAGTTGGAGTAGAAGGAGCGGTCGCCGGTGCGGTTGGTGGCGGCGACGGTGATGACGTTGTTGCAGCTGGCCGGGGTGAAGCCGCTGGCGTCGGCGTTGCTGTTGCCGGCGGCCACGACGACGGTGGTGCCGCGGGCGACGGCCGCGTTGATGGCGTTCTGGTAGCTGGCGCTGCAGGTGCCGGAGCCGCCGAGGCTCATGTTGATGACCTTGGCGGGGGTGGCGTTCGCCGGGACGCCCGCGACGCTGCCGCCGGAGGCCCAGGTGATGGCGTCGACGATGTCCGAGGTGGCGCCGCCGCACTTGCCGAGGACGCGGACGGGCTGGATCTTCGCGTTGTACGCGATGCCCGCGACGCCCTTGCCGTTGTTGGTGGCGGCGGCGATGGTGCCGGCCACGTGGGTGCCGTGCCAGGAGGAGTCGCTGGCCTTGGAGCCGGTGCCGCACTCGCCGGCGGCGCTCCAGTCGCCCTGGTCGGCCGGGTTGTTGTCGCGGCCGTTGCCGTCGCGGGCGGCGGTGGAGTCGGAGATGAAGTCGTAGCCGGCGACGATGTTGGGGGCCACGTCGGAGTGGGCCACGTAGCCGGTGTCGATCACGGCGACGGTGACGCCGGAGCCGGTGGTCTTGTCCCAGGCGGCGGGCACGTTCATGCCGGCGGTGGGCTCGAAGAGGTCCCACTGCTTGGCGTACTCGGTGTCGTCCGGGGTGGCCATCGCGTAGGCGCGGGAGTCCGGCTCGACGTAGGCGACGTCCGGGTCGGCGCGGAACTGCTCCATCACCTTGGCTGCGTCGGCCGGGGCGGTCGCACCGCCCAGGTTGACGAGCGCGGCGCCGGTGCCCAGGCGGCGGTCGAACTTGGCCTTCTTGCCGGCCTTCGCGCCCTTGGCGGTGGCGTCGGCGGCGGCGGCGGTGTTGGAGCCGGCCTCCGGGGCGGAGGACTTGTAGCCCACGATCAGGTTCTCGACCGGGGCGGCCGCCGGGGCGGCGGGGGCCGCCGCGTTCGGGAGGGTGTGGGCGGCCGGGTCGCTCGCGGGGGTCACGGCCACCGCGGCGGTGGCGGAGCCTGCGAGGAGGGTGACGGACATGGCCACGACGGATATGAGCCGTCGTCGGGGTGCGTGCACGGTGTTCCCCTTTACGGGCCGTTTCCGGGCAGGCCGGAGCGGCCGGTGTGTGCGGTGTGGGAGGTGGAACCGGCGCCGCGGGACCGGGAGGGCTGGTCATACCGCCCCGGTCGCCGCCGCGCTCCTCGTCGCCCGGCCGCAACGGCGAGGCTGGGCGACTGCGTGTACCGGCGCTCCCGCCACCGCGTCCGGCTTCACACCATGTGGGGTTGGCGCGGGGGCAGTTCGGGGGGCGGGAGACCGCCGGTGGGCAGACAGTAGGCAGCGCGGAGGTTAACCCGATACAGGGAAAACCCTTGTCCGGACCCTGGTGAACCCTGTGGAACCCCTGTGCAACACCTGTGCAACGTGCACGCAACACTCGTGCCGGTACCGGCTTCCCCGGCCCGGGTCACTCCGGGTTGCCGCGCGGGTGGAGGGCGCGGAAGTACGTCCAGCTGGTCTCGTTCGGCTCGGTCCACTTCTCCGGGGCGCGGGCGAACTCCGGGTGGCGGCCGCCGATGTAGGCGCGGGTGCGCTCGGGGACCTCGGCGTAGGAGCCGAGCTTGAGGCCCCGGCAGTGGAAGGTGAGGCCGCCGGGGCGTTGTCCCTGCTCCATCCAGGGGAGCCAGGGGGACATGCGCGTCCAGGACATGGTCGCGGGGACGCTCGGGGCCCGGCCGGCGAGGGCCGCGGCGGGGGTGAAGAACTGGAAGAGCTCCAGGGCCCGGTAGGTGTCGTCGGCGGAGTGCAGCGGGTAGTCGGCGACGGGCAGCGGGGAGGGGTAGGCGAGCGGGATCTCCAGGCTGAAGCAGACCTGGTCGCCGAGTTCGGTCCGGGGCACGGGGAAGGGCCGCAGGCGCAGGTTGGCCGGATCGTTCCAGACGTGGACGACGGGCTTCCCCTGCCAGGTCTCCAGGATCTCCCGAGTGGCGGGGTCGAGGTAGAAGGCCGCCTCGCGCGACAGGAGCCGGTAGCCGCCCTCCTCGTCGGCGAGGAGCCGGGAGACGTTGACCCCTTCGAAGCCGAAGAGCCGCCGGTAGGGCTCGCCGGGGGCCCAGGAGTGGACGTCGCCGGTCCACCGGAAGGCGACCTCTTCTCCGTCGAGGGAGGCACGGGTGCGGGCGAATTCGCGCAGGAGGTCGTCCGGAGTCATACGGAGAACTCTGTCCGGTCCCCGCCGGGCCGGGCAAGCGTCCCGCGCGCCAACTCCCGGACGGCTTGGGACTTCCACCGGGGCGCGGGGCCGCCCCTCGTGGGGTCGCCCGGTTGACGGTTGTACGAACCAGCGGCGACCGTGACCGCCATGGGGAACCCCTTGGAGACGGAAAGCCGCCTTCCGATGCTGCTCGCCTGCCTGCTCCTGTGCCTCGGGCTGGCCGCCGCCGTCCTGGGCGCCGCACGGGCCGCCGGATCCGGGCCCGCCGCCGCGGCGGGACCGTACGTGGACCTGCGGCGCGTGCCGCCCGCCCCGGCCGGGCCGGCGCCCGGGCCGGGGGCCTCCACCGGCACGGTGACGGTGGAGTGCGGGCGCAACGGGGAGGGCCACTGGAACGAGGACAACCTGGTGGTCTCGCCGGGGGTGCGGGCGGGCGCCCACCACACGCACGCGTACGTGGGGAACCTGTCCACGGACGCCCTGTCGACGGACGCCTCGCTGGCGGCGGCCGCCACCAGCTGTACGGGCGGCGACCGTTCCTCGTACTACTGGCCGGTCCTGCGCCGCACGGACCGGCCCGGGAGCGGCCCGCACGAGGGGGCGGCCGGGCACGGCAACGCGGGCGAGATCCTGCGCGAGGCCTCGGTGCGGGTGGAGTTCCGGGGCAGCCCGGTGAGCGCGGTGGTGGCGATGCCCCGCTTCCTGCGGGCGATCACCGGCGACGCCCTCGCGTACACGGCGGGCGGGGGCGCCGGGGTCCGGGCCCGCTGGGGGTGTTCGGGCCTGCCGGACCGGTCGACCACGGCCTACCCGCGCTGTCCGGAAGGCGAGCTGGTCACCCGTACGCTGGTCTTCCCCAGCTGCTGGAACGGCCTGGACACCGCCTCCCCGGACCACCGTTCCCACCTGCTGTCCCCCTCCCCCGGCGGGGTCTGCCCGCAGGGCACCTTCCCGGTGCCCGAGCTGCGCGTGTCGCTGGCGTACGCGGTGGCGCCGGGGGTGCCGCTGGCGCTGGACTCCTTCCCCGAGCAGCGGCACAGCCCGCTCACCGACCACGCGATGTTCGTGAACGTGATGACCGACGAGCGGATGGCGGAGATCGTCGCCTGCCTCAACGAGGGCCGCACCTGCCGGACCTGAGTGACGCACGTCACGTGAACCGCCGTGGCGCCGGGGGCGTGTTCCGACCGCACCCGATGGAAGACGTGAGGCGGACGGAGAGCGTGAATGGCCGGACCACTGTGGCCCCGCACGCGGCGGGGCTCGACCGACGAGGCACTGATCAGGGCGGTCTACGAGGAGCACGGCAACGCCCTGCTCGCGTACGCCACCCGGCTGACCGGTGACCGGGCCGCCGCCGAGGACGTCGTCCAGGAGACCCTGATCCGGGCCTGGCGGCACGCCGAGGTACTGGTCAACGGGAAGGGCTCGGTGCGCGGCTGGCTGCTCACCGTGGCCCGCAACATCATCACGGACCGGTACCGGGCGAGGGCGGCCCGGCCGCCCGAGGTCGCCGGCTCGGAGGCCGCTCCCCCGGTGGAGGGCGACCACGCGGACTCCGTGGTGGACGCGATGACGGTCCTCGGAGCCCTGGACCGGCTGTCCCCGGAACACCGGGACGTGCTGACGGAGTTGTACTACCGCCAGCACAGCGTCGCGGAGGCCGCGGACCGCCTGGGCATTCCGGCGGGCACGGTCAAATCGCGCTCGCACTACGCGCTCAAGGCCCTGCGCGCGGTGTTCACGGACGGCGGCGCCGACGGGTTCGGCGTGGACAGACGATCAGGCCGGCCGCCCCAGCAGCCCGGCGGACTGCGGGAGGTGGTGGCGTGAACGCGCCGCGGCACGAGGAGGAGCTGCTCGGACCGTACGTGCTCGGTGTCCTGGACCAGGAGGACGTACGGCGCGTCGAGGAGCACGTCGGCGACTGCGTGGGATGCCGGGAGGAGGTGGCCGCGTTGCGGGAGATGGAGAGCGCCCTGGGCGAGGTGCCCGAGGAGGCGTTCCTCGACGGGCCCCCGCAGGGCGGTGACCTGCTGCTCCAGCGGACCCTGCGGCAGGTGCGCGGCGAGCAGGCCGCGCGGGCCCGCTGGCGGGGCGCGGTGGCGGGCCTGGCGGCGGCCGCCTCGCTGGCGGCCGTGTTCTGGGCCGGGGCCCGGCTGGGCGGGGACGCGGGCTCCGCCGAGGCGCTGCCCCCGCCGCCGCCGAGCTCGTCGGCCCCGCCCTCGGCGCCGCCCGCCGGGACGAGGGTGGCCTCGGCGACGGATCCGGGGACCGGGGCGCGGATGACCGTGCAGGTGACCCCGGCGGCGAAGTGGGTGCGGGTGCGGGCGGCGGTGACCGGGGTGCCCGCCGGGGAGCGGTGCCGTCTGGTGGTGGTCTCCCGGGACGGTACGCGGTCCACGGCGGGCGGCTGGGTCGTGGGCACGGCGGAGCACGGCGAGGGCAAGGGCGCGGCCCTGGACGGCTCGGCGGCCGTGGACCCGGCGGACGTCAGGGCGGTCCTGGTGGAGAACGAGTCGGGGCGGACCTTCGTGTCCGTGCCGGTGTGAGGTGCGGGGCCCCGCGCGCACGGGGCCCCGTACGGGCCGTCAGGGGTTGTGGAAGCGGACCTCGGGGGCGTCGGCGCGGGGGCCGTCCAGGACCGGCCGGGTCTGTCCCTTGAGGTGCCGGTCGAAGAAGGCGGAGACGTAGGTCCGGGTCAGCTCCAGGGCGCGGGCTCCGGGCAGCGGCGCGTCCGGGTGGGGGACGCCGAGCTGGTCGCGGAGGGCCGGGTAGTCGGTGGGGCCGAAGTGGTCGGTGCCGTCGAGGGTGATCCAGCGCTTCCAGCCGTCGAAGTGCTGCCAGGGACCCTGCCAGTTGCCCGGCTGGTCCCCGGGCACGCTGGCGGCCGAGCCGAGGAGCATGAAGGGGCGGCCGCCGATGCCGGCGGGCGGGTAGGGCTCGGGCAGGGTGCCGTCCATGTCGATGCCCGCCCGGATCCGCCCGTCGGCGGCCATGGCGGTCAGGGCGGAGGCACCGCCGATGGAGTGGCCGCCCATGGCGATCCGGCCGGTGTCGATCAGCCCGGCGTGGCGCCAGGCGGGACGGCTGCCGGTGAGGCGGTCGAGCAGGAAGGAGACGTCCTTGGCGCGGACCTCGGTGACGGCCTCGATGCCGCCGGGCCCCCGGGTCTGTTCACAGGCCAGGCAGGTGAGGATCCGGCCGCCGGGGAAGGCGGTGGCGGCGCTCTCGTAGGCGTGGTCGACGGCGGCGACCACGTAGCCCCGGGAGGCCAGGTCCTCGGCGAGCGAGGTGAGGGTGGCGCGCGGGACGGTGAAGCCGGGCGAGAGGACGATCAGCGGGTAGCGGCCCTCGGCGGGGCGGGCGCCGACGCGGGCGTGGGCGCGGGTCGCGGCGAAGGCGGCGGGGTCGATCAGCCGGTCGAGCCCCTTGTCGGCGAGGATCAGCCGCGCCTCCTCGGTGCTGAGGTAGGGCGCGGGGGCGCGGCCGGTGCCGCGCTGCGCGGGATAGCGCAGGGTGACCATGAGTTCGCGGGGGCCGGTGTGGGCCCAGGGGTCGGTGCGGCCGCGGTCGACCAGGTGGAGGTCCTCCTGGCCGACGGCGAAGCGGCCGGTGGGGGCTGGGAGTTCGGGCGCGGTGGTGCGTACGTCCGCGGCGGCCGCCGGGGCGGCCGAGGCCGCCGAGGCCGCCACGAGCGGGGCCGGGAGCAGGAGCGCGAGTAAGGCCGCGACGGCCGCGGTACGACGTGTGGTGTTCATGACGACGACGCTATGCGGGGCGTGGGCGGGGTTCGTCGGACCCGGGGCTGACCCGGGGGTCCCCCGGGGGTCGTAGAGCGCCTCGGCCGGAAGTCGTACGGCTCCGCGCCCCCGTGTTCCCCGCCCCCTGCCCCTGTGGAGGTCAGGCGTGCAGGCGCACCGGGAGGTCGAAGAGGTCGTTCTGGGTGAGGACCGGCTTGTTGCGCAGCTCCTCCCGCGGGACGGCGAGGGACAGCTCCGGGAAGCGGGCGTAGAGGGCCGGGAGGGCGACCAGGGCCTCCAGGCGGGACAGGGCGGCTCCGGGGCAGACGTGGGGGCCGTGGCCGAAGGAGATGTGCCGGTTCGGGGTGCGGGTGACGTCGAAGGCGCCGGCCGTCTCCCCGTGCTGGGCCTCGTCGCGGCCGAGCGCGCCGAAGGAGACGATCAGGCCCTCGCCCGCGGGCAGGATCCGGTCCCCGACCTCGATGTCCTCGGTGGCGAAGCGGATCAGGACGTGGGAGGTGGGGGTGGCCCAGCGCAGGGTCTCCTCGATGACGTTCTCCCAGGGGACCTCGCCGGAGAGGACGAGGGCGCGCTGCCCGGGGTGGGTCTCCAGGGCGACGACGGCGTTCACGATCAGGCTGATGGTGGTCTCGTGGCCGGCGGCGACCATCAGCTGGAGGGTGTTGGTGATCTCCTCGGTGCTGAGGCGGTCGCCGTCCTCGGAGGCGGCGATGAGGGCGCTGGTGAGGTCGTCGCCGGGGGTGGCGCGCTTGGCCTCGACGATGCGGGAGAAGAGCGCGCCGAGGTCCGCCATCATCTGCGGGACCTCCTCCGGCGGGGTCTGGGTGGAGAAGAACTTCTCGAAGAGGGCCTTCAGCCGGGGGTGTTCGGCGGCCTCGACGCCCATCAGCTCGCTGATGACGTTCATCGGCAGCGGGTAGGCGAAGGCCGCCTTGAGGTCGACGGTCTCGCCGGCGGGCAGCCCGGCGAGCTTGTCGAGGGCCTCGGCGGTGAGGGCCTCGATGCCGGCGCGCAGCTTCTCGACGCGGCGGGCGGTGAGGGCCTGGGCGACGAGGGTGCGCAGGCGGCGGTGCTCGTCGCCGTCGACGGTCAGCATGGAGCGGCCGGGGTTGGCGAGGCCGATCAGCGGCCAGTCCAGGGGGATCTCCCCGCGCTGCCAGGCTCCCCACACGCCGATGTCCTTGACGACCCGGGGGTCGGTGAGCAGGGCGCGCGCCTCAGCGTGGCGGGTGACGGCGTACACGCCGACGCCGCCGGGGAGGACCACGCGGACCAGCGGGCCGGCGGCGCGCAGCGCGGCGCTCTCGGCGTCGAGGTCGGTGACGAAGGGGTCGAGGGTGATCGGGGCGGCGCCGGTGTGGTCGATCGGGCAGCTCATCGGTGGGCTCCAAGCGCGGGGGTCGGGGTGTAGGTCACGGGGAGCGCGGTCAGGCCGCGCAGCCAGGGCGACGGACGCCGGGTCAGGTCGGCGGCCGGGCCGTCGAGGTCCACGTCGGGGAGGCGGTCGAGGAGGACCTCGATGCCGGTCCGGGCGATGACCTCGGCGACCTCCTGGGCCGGGAAGGGGCAGCGGTGTTCGCCGTGGCCGAAGGAGAAGAAGGCGTTGTTCCCGCCGGTGAGGGCGCCCGCGTCGGCGCGTACGTGCGGGTCGCCGTTGGCGGCGGCGAGGCCCAGCAGGACCAGGTCGCCGCGGGCGATGGTGCGGCCGCCCAGCTTGGTGTCGCGGGTGGTCCAGCGGCCGGCGACGTTCTGGGTCGGGGTGTCCTCCCAGAGCACTTCGTTCATGGCCTCGCCGACGCTGTGGCGGCCTCCGGCGAGGGAGGCGGCGAAGCGGTCGTCGGTCAGCATCAGGCGCAGCGAGTTGCCGATCCAGTCGGCGGTGGGCTGGTGGCCGGCGGCCATCATCACCATCAGGTCCTGGGCCACCTCGGCGAGGGTGAACCCGGCGGTGTTGGCCAGCATCCGGGAGGCGACGTCGTGTCCTGGGGTCTCGGCCTTGGCGGCGAGCAGCGCGTACATGGACTCGCCGAGGTGGCGCTGGCCGTCCAGGGCGCCCTCGCGGCCGTTGATCATGTCGTTCATGGCGGTGACGAGGCCGGGGCCCTGCTCGTCGGAGAACCCGTAGATGCGGGCGAGGACGCGCAGCGGCAGGAGCATCGCGTACTCGCCGACGATGTCGCAGGCGCCCTTGCCGCAGATCCCGTCGATCAGCTCGTCGGCGAAGCGTTCGGCGTGGCCCTTGAGTTCGAAGGGGTCGACGGACTCCAGGGCCCCGCTGATCACGGCGGCGCGCTCGCGGTGGCGTTCGCCGGTGGTGTAGAGGATGGAGGGCTGCTTGCGGCCGATCATCGGGAGCAGCGGCCAGTCCGCGGGGATGCGGTCCCACTGGTTCCACAGGTCGGAGTCGCGGGAGAAGAGCTGCGGGTCGCTGGTGACCTGGTGCAGTTCGCGGTAGCCGAGGACCAGCCAGGCCGGGACGTCCCCGTCGAGGACGACGGGGGCGACGGCGCCGTGGTCGCGGCGCATCTCCCGGTACAGCTCGGCGGGGTCGCTCTGGAAGCGGGGTCCGCCGAGGTAGACGGGCCGGGACTCGGGGGTGGTCACTGCGTGGGCTCCGGGAGGGTGCGGGGGAAGGCCGTCCGGTGGAGGGCTCTGGTCTCGGGGGCTCGGGTGTTACGGGAGGGGCTGGAGGCTGTGGAGGTGCTGGAGGTGCCGGACGAGGGCGATGAGCACCTGCTTGCTGGACTCGCGGGAGCGGGCGTCGCAGAACAGCAGCGGCACCTCGGACGGCAGGTCGAGGGCGGCGCGGATCTGCTCGGGGGTGTGGGCGGGGCCGCCGAAGTCGTTGCAGGCGACGACGAAGGGCGTGCCGTGGTGCTCCAGGCGGTCGATGGCGTACCAGGAGTCGGCGAGCCGCCGGGTGTCGACGAGGACGACCGCGCCGAGGGTGCCGGAGAACAGGCGGTCCCACAGGAACCAGAACCGCTCCTGGCCGGGGGCGCCGAACAGGTAGAGCACGTTGCGGGCGTCGAGGGTGATCCGGCCGAAGTCGAAGGCGACGGTGGTGGAGGTCTTGGCGGCGATGCCGTCGGTGTGGTCGACGGCCTCTCCGGCCTGGGTCATGGTCTCCTCGGTGTTCAGCGGGCGGATCTCGCTGACCGAGCGGACCATGGTGGTCTTGCCGACGCCGAAGCCGCCCACGATCACGATCTTCAGGCCGTTGTCGGCGGTGCTGCTGAGTGCCTGCCGGGGCGCGCCCGGGTCAGAGGTTGCGGAGTCCAACGAGCACCTGCTCCAGGAGTTCGGGGTCGGGAAGGCAGTACGTCGTGGCGCGCGGGTGCCGGGCGCTGATGCGTCCGGCGGCCAGGAGGTCGGCGAGCAGGATCCGTACGATCGACACCGGCAGGCCGAGATCGGCCGCCACCTCGACGACGGCCGTCGGGTAGCGGCACATCCGCAGGATGGCCGCGTGCTCCGACTGCATCCCGGGGACGGGGTCGCACTCGGCGACGACGAGGGTCACCAGGTCGAAGGCGTCGCTCCCGGAGCGGCTGCGGCCGCCGGTGAGGGTGTAGAGCCGGTCCGGGGAGTCGTCCCGGCCGGGCCGGGCGCGGCTCATCCCCGGGGCCTGGCGATCAGATGCTCGCTCAGCTGCTCGACCAGTTCGGACATGTTGTGGCCGACGAGTCCGGCGTCGGCGTCCTCGGCGGCGACGAGGGCGAGGTGGGCGCCCTCGCCGGCCTCGACGATGAAGAGGATCCCGCCGTAGAACTCGGCCATGGCGGAGCGGACCCCGCCGCTGCCGTCGCCGAACTCGATGGAGGCTCCGTGGGAGAGGCTCTGGATGCCGGCGGCGATGGCGGCGAGCTGGTCGGCCTGGTCGACGGAGAGCTCGGGCGTGCGGCACAGCTTGAGGCCGTCGCGGGAGAGCACGAGGGCGTGCCGGGCGCCGGGGGTGCGCTCCAGGAGGCCCTCCAGGAGCCAGCTGAGCTTCTCGTCGGTGGTGGGGCCGGTCATCTCGTGTCGCCTTCCGGGTGCTGGGGGTTCGTGGGCTGCTGCCGCGCGGGCGCGTCGCGCACCGCCTGGCGGAAGCTGCCGAAGCGGGCGGCGGACCGGGACGCGCCGGTGGGGGCGGCCTGGGTGCGGGACGCCGCGGACGCGGCGTCGGGGCCCTCCGGGTGGGCGGCGGCCAGGGTGCGGCCGCGCCGTCGCTGGGGCAGTCCGCTCTCGCCGAGCACCGGGGTCGTGCCGGTGGTTTCGGGGTCGGGGGAGCCGCTCGCGCCCTCGGGGGCGGCGTCGGCCTGCGCCCGGGGGGCGGGCGCGGGGGCGGCCGGCGGGAGGGCGCGGCCCGGGGCGGGGGCGCGGACCGGGCCGGCGGTGGGGGCCGCGAGGAGCGGCGGGGCGGGGACGGGTTCGGCCGGGGCGTGGCTGACCAGTTCCTCGGGGATCATCATCAGCGCGCCGGTGCCGCCGCGCGCGGAGGGGCGGAAGGAGACGGTCAGCCCGTGCTTGCGCGCGAGGCGGCCGACGACGGCCAGGCCGAGGCGGGTGCCGGAGAGGCCGGCGAGGTCCAGGGTCTCGGCGCCGACGGCCTGTTCGGCACGGCGCAGCTGGAGCTCGCTCATGACGAGTCCGCTGTCCTCGACGGTGATGATGATGCCGGCCGGCACCTCCTCCACGTAGACGTGGACCTCGGCGGTCGGCGGGGAGAAGTTGGCGGCGTTGTCGAGGAGCTCGGCGAGGGCGTGCATGACGCCCTCGGCGGCGTGTCCGGCGACGGCGGCCTCGCTGATGGAGTGCAGCCGGACGCGCTGGTAGCCGCCGATGCGGCCCATGGCGCCGCGCAGGATGGACTCCATGACGATGGGCTTGGCCCAGCGGCGGCCCGAGCGGGCGCCGGTGAGGACGGCGATGGAGTCGGCGAGGCGGCCGGCCTGGGCGGTGCGGTGGTCGAGGTGCAGGAGGTCGCCGAGGACCTCCTCGTCGGCGTGCTTGTGCTCCATGTCGCGCAGGTCGGCCAGCATGCCGGTGGCCAGGGCCTGCATCCGGCCGGCCGCGTTGGCGGCGGCGGCCATGGCGGCGGCCCGGCCCGACTGGGCGCGCCGCAGTTCCTCGCCGAGCCGCTCGCGGGTGGCCTGCTGGGCGGCGGCCAGGTGGTCGAGTTCGGCGGTGTGCGCGGCGGTGAGCCGGGCGGCCTCGGCGGTGCGGGCGGCCGTCAGCCGGTCGGTCTCGGCGGCGTGTTCGGCGATGAGCCGGGTGGTGCGGGCGGCGTGGTCCGCGGTGAGCCGGGTGAGTTCGGCGGAGAGGTCGGCCGTCTCACGGGCGGCGTCGGCGGTCAGCCGGGCGATGTACGCGTCGCGGGTGGCGACTTCACCGGTGAGCAGGGCGAGGCCGCCGCGCAGCTGCCGGGTGGTGCGCGCGCACCAGGTGACGGTGAAGGCGGCGATGGACAGCAGCAGGGTCCCGAAGGCGGCGAACCAGCCCAGGGGGGCGCGGACGCCGGTCGGGGCCGCGGCCACCGCCGCCGCGCAGATGGTGCCCGCGGCCACCGCCGTGACCAGCAGTGCGAGGGCGGAGGTGCGGAGGGGGGAGGGCGACGCCGTCATCGATCAGAGCCTCATAAAAGGGGCGTATAAGGGGCGTATCTGGAAGAGAGGGTTCCTGTGGCAACGAGGCATCACTATAAGAGGATTGGTGATCGTTTAGGAAAGCCCCTGGCAAAGATCACGCTGTGTAGCGCCCACTAAGGTTGCTTCTGGAGCGGTTTCGGGTCCACGCCGTGGCATCCTGTGACGTCACAACTCGCCGGACGGGATCGGCGGCGGACGTCCGGGGAATACGAGGAAGATCCATGAGGCTCTGCTTCCTGGTGGAGGAGCACTACCGCCACGACGGCATGCCGAACGAGGTGATCCGTCAGCTGACCGCGTGGGGCCACCGGGTGGACGTCGTGCGGCCCGGCGGCTCGCTGCTCCGCATGACGGACCTGGTCCGGGCGGGCACGCATGACGCCTGGGTGCTCAAGACCGTCTCGGGCGGCCCCGGGCTCACCCTGCTGGAGGCCGCCGCGGCCGCCGGGGTGACCACCGTCAACGACGCCCGGTCGATCCGCGGGGTACGGGACAAGGCGCTCGCCGCCGCCCTCGGCAGCGCCCGGGGGCTCCCCCTGCCGCCCACGTACGCGGTGGCCGGCCCGGAACTCCTGGCGGAGATACCGGACGAGCTCTACCCGCTCGTGGTCAAGCCGGCCGACGGCAGCTCCGGCCGGGGGGTGCACCTGCTGCCCTCCCCGGACCGGCTGGCGGCCCTGCTGCCCGCCCTCGCGGGCGAGGGCATGCTCATCGCCCAGCCGTACGTCCCGAACCCCGGCACCGACGTCAAGGTGTACTGCGTCAACGGCGAACTCCACGCCACCGAGCGCTGCTCCCCCCTGCACCCCGACCCGGCGGTCCGCGAGCGCCGGGTGCCGCTGCCGGCCGAGGTCGCGGAGATCGCCGCCCGGGTGGGCGAGGTGTACGGGCTGGACCTGTACGGGGTGGACGTGCTGCTGGGCCCCGACGGGCCGGTGGTGGTCGACGTCAACGACTTCCCGAGCTTCCGCCAGGTACCCGACGCGGCGGCCCGGGTGGCCGGCGCCGTCCTGGACCTGGCCCGTGCGGGCGGCGGCCGCACCCGCGCCCCGGTCCTGCCGTACGCCCGGCCGGTGGGCATCCCGGTGCAGGCGGCTGCGCGGGCGGGGGACGGCGCGTGAGGATCGGCCTGATCACCCCCGACCCCGGACATCCGCTGCTGGCGGCCACCGCCGCGCTGCTCGGCGCACGGCACGAGGTGGAGGTGCTGCACCCCGCCGCGCAGGCCCCGGCGGCCGTCGCAGCGCCCGCCGACGTGTACCTGCTCAAGGCGCGCACCCCCGAGGCGCTGGAGCTGGCCCGCGCGCTGGAAGGCGCGGGCGCGCCCGTGGTGAACTCCGCCGCCGCCACCGAACGCTGCCAGGACCGCACCGGCATGGCCGCACTGGCCCTGGGGGCCGGCCTGCCCTTCGCCGCCACCCGGACCTTCGGCTCCCTGGCGGGGCTGGAGTCCGCGCCGGAACTGGAGTGGCCGCTGGTGGTGAAGAGCCGGCGCAGCCGCAAGGACGACCTGGTCGTACGCCTCGACGGCCCCGCCCGGCTGCGGGAGCTGGCGCCGCGCTGGGGCCGGGAGCCGGTGGTCACCCAGGCGTTCGCGCCCAACAGCGGCTGGGACCACAAGCTGTGGGTGGTCGGGGACGAGGTCTTCGCGGGGGTGCGCCGCTCCGAACTCGCGGCCGCCGGCGCGGAGGAGGACCCGGGCCCCGGGCGGCTGCCCGAGGGCTGGGCCGAACTGGCCCTGCGCGTCGGCGGGGCCTTCGGCCTGGACGTGTACGGGGTGGACGTCCTCGCCACCGGGGACGGCGACCCCCTGATCGTCGACGTCAACGCCTTCCCCGGCATCCGCGGCCAGGCCGGCGCCCCCGAGGCCCTCGCCGCCCTGACCCTGCGCCGGGCCGCCGGGGCGCGCCCGTAGGCGCCGGGGCGGGCCCGTAGCCGCCGGGGCGGGCCTGTACCCTTCGGGCGGTCGACGGCGGGAGGGCGGGGTCCATGCGCGCGGTGGTGTTCGAGCGGTACGGGGAGCCGGCCGGGGTGCGTGAGGTGCCGGACCCGGCACCGGCGCCCGGCGGGGTCGTGGTGCGCGTCGAGGCGACGGGGCTGTGCCGCAGCGACTGGCACGGCTGGATGGGCCACGACCCGGACATCACCCTGCCGCACGTCCCCGGGCACGAACTGGCCGGAGTCGTCGAGGCGGTGGGCGCGGGCGTGCTGAACTGGCGGGCCGGCGACCGGGTGACCGTGCCCTTCGTCTGCGCCTGCGGGAGCTGCGCCGAGTGCGCGGCCGGCGACCACCAGGTGTGCGCCCGCCAGACGCAGCCCGGGTTCACCCACTGGGGGTCCTTCGCCGAGTACGTGGCCCTGGACCACGCCGACGTGAACCTGGTGGCGGTCCCGGAGGACCTGTCCTACGCGACCGCCGCCGCCCTGGGCTGCCGTTTCGCCACCGCCTTCCGGGCGGTGGTCGCGCAGGGCAGGGTGAAGGCGGGCGAATGGGTCGCCGTCCACGGCTGCGGCGGGGTCGGCCTGTCCGCCGTGATGATCGCCGCGGCGGCCGGGGCCCGGGTGGTCGCCGTCGACACCGCGCCCGGCGCGCGGGAACTGGCCCGGGAGTTCGGGGCGGCGCACTGCGTGGACCCCGCCGTCGCCGGTCCCGGCGGGACGGCCGCGGTGGTACGGGAGCTGACGGGCGGGGGCGCGCACCTCTCGCTGGACGCCCTGGGCTCCCCCGCGACGGCCGCGGCCTCGGTGTCCGGGCTGCGCCGGCGCGGGCGGCACGTCCAGGTGGGGCTGCTCCCGGCGGCGGCCGGCCCGGCGGCACTGCCGCTGGACCGCGTCATCGGCTGGGAGCTGGAGGTCCTCGGCAGCCACGGCATGGCCGCGCACGCCTATCCCCCGATGCTGGAGCTCGTCCGCTCCGGCGCCCTGCGCCCGGACCTGCTGGTCACCTCCACGATCCCGCTGGAGGCGGCCCCGGCGGCCCTGGCCGCGCTGGGCACGGCGCCGGGGCGCGGGGTCACGGTGATCCTGCCCCGGGCCGGGACGGAGGCCCGGGGCAGGAGTTTCAGCCCGCCAGGAGCGTGAGGGTGTCGATCACGCGGTTCGAGAAGCCCCACTCGTTGTCGTACCAGGCGACGACCTTGACGTGGCGTCCCTCGACCCGGGTGAGCTCCGAGTCGAAGATCGACGAGGCGGGGTTGCCCGTGATGTCGGAGGACACCAGCGGGTCCTCGGAGTACTCGAGCACCCCGGCCAGCGGGCCCTCGGCGGCGGCGCGGTAGGCGGCCAGCACCTCGTCGCGCGTGACCTCGCGGGAGACCGTCGTGTTCAGCTCGACGATCGAGCCCACCGGCACGGGCACGCGGATCGAGTCGCCCGACAGCTTCCCGTCGAGGTTCGGCAGCACCAGGCCGATCGCCTTGGCCGCGCCGGTCGTGGTCGGCACGATGTTCACGGCGGCGGCGCGGGCCCGGCGGGGGTCGCGGTGCGGGCCGTCCTGGAGGGCCTGCTCCTGGGTGTAGGCGTGCACGGTGGTCATGAACCCGTGCTCGATGCCGGCCAGTTCGTCGAGGACGGCGGCGAGCGGCGCGAGCGCGTTCGTCGTGCAGGAGGCGTTCGAGACGATCGTGTGGAGCTCGGCGTCGTACGCGTCGGTGTTCACGCCGTAGGCGAGGGTCACGTCCGCGCCGTCCGAGGGGGCGCTGACGAGCACCTTCCGCGCGCCGGCCTTGATGTGGGCGCGGGCGGCCTCGGCGGAGGTGAAGCGGCCGGTCGCCTCCAGGACGATGTCGACGCCCAGTTCGGCCCAGGGCAGCTGCTCCGGCTCGCGCTCGGCGAGGACCGCGATGCGCCGGCCGTCGACGACGAGGGTGGTGCCGTCGACGGTCACCGGGCGGCCGAGGCGGCCGGCGGTGGAGTCGTAGGCGAGCAGCCGCGCGAGGGTGGCCGGCTCCGTCAGGTCGTTGACGGCCACGACCTCCAGGTCGCTGTCGCGTTCGAGCAGCGCGCGCAGCACGTTGCGTCCGATGCGGCCGAATCCGTTGATGGCGATGCGAGTCATGAGCGGTGTCCCCTTCTCTGTTCGCCATCAGGTTCGCCTCCGGCGTCCGCCCGTGACAGTGGCGAGATCGCCATGGTTCGCAAGTATCCCGCCAACCGCCCGGTCCGGGGCCCGCGCCGCCTACTCGCCCCGGGTGAAGGTCCGCCGGTACTCGGTCGGGGTGGTGCCGAGGATCCGCTGGAAGTGCAGGCGCAGGTTGGCGCCGGTGCCCAGGCCCACGTCGGCGGCGATCCGCTCGACGCTCCGCTCGGAGCGCTCCAGCAGCTCGCGGGCCACGTCCACCCGGGCCCGCATGACCCACTGCATCGGCGTGTACCCGGTGTCCTGGGCGAAGCGCCGCGAGAACGTACGGGCCGACACCGCCGCGTGCTGCGCCAGCGCTTCGAGGGTCAGGGGCTCGCCCAGCCGCTGCAGGGCCCACTCGCGGGTGGCGGAGAACCGCTCCCCGAGCGGCTCCGGCACGCTGCGCGGCAGGTACTGCGCCTGCCCGCCGCTGCGGTACGGGGCGGCGACCAGCCGCCGGGCCGCGTGGTTCGCGGCGGCCACGCCGAGGTCGCGGCGCAGGATGTGCAGGCACAGGTCGATGCCGGAGGCGGCGCCGGCCGAGGTCAGGACGCTGCCCTCGTCGACGAACAGCACGTTCTCGTCGAGCCTGATGAGGGGGTGCTTCGCCGTCAGCGCCCGGGTGTAGTGCCAGTGGGTGGTGGCGCGCTTGCCGTCGAGCAGGCCCGTGGCGGCGAGCGCGAACGCGCCCGTCGAGATGGCCGCGAGCCGCGCCCCCCGCGCGTGGGCGGCGGTCAGCGCCTCGATCACCTCGCGCGGCGGGTCCTCGCGGTCGGGGAAGCGGTAGCCGGGGACGAAGACCACGTCGGCCCACTCCAGCGCCTCCAGCCCGTGGGTGACGTGGTACGACAGCCCGTCGCCGCCGGTCACCAGGCCCGGGGCCGCCCCGCACACCCGGACCTCGTACGGCATGCTCGCGCGGGTGCTGAAGACCTGGGCGGGGATCCCGACGTCGAGCGGCTTGGCCCCTTCGAGGACGAGGACGGCGACGCGGTGGAGACGGGATCGGGGCACGTCGCAGAGCGTACGCGGGACGAAACCCGTGTGCGTACGGCAGGACGGGTCTGCGAGCATGCCCGGATGGAACGCCCTCTCGAATCCCTCGTCGTCCGGCACACCCTCCGCGTCCCGGCCCCTTCCGGTCCGGCCGGAGAGGGCGGCCCGGCGGCGCGGCGGTTCGACGCCGCGCTGCTGTCCGTCGGCTTCAAGCTCTCGGCCCCGCTGCTGGAGCACCTCTCGGGGCTCGCGGAGGAGACCGTCGTGGAGACGGCTTCGCGCACGCTGGACACCGTCCGCGAGATGACCGGCGACCACGTCGCGCACAACGTGTACTTCAAGGACTTCCCGGCCAACGTGCCGGACACGTTCGAGTTCTGGGCGCAGTGCGTCCGCGAGGCCCTGGCCGACGACGGGGCGCGCCCGGGCACCCTGGCGCAGCTGAGCACGGGCGTCCTCGACCTGCTGACCCTCCCCTCGTACGGCAACTACCGCCACGCGTACGAGGAGATGCTCGCCGCGCACGAGGAGCTGATCGCGGCCGCCGGGGACCGGTTGACGGTCCTGCACCCGGGCGGCGCCCTCGACGGGGAGGTCACCGCCCTCTACCTGGCCCTGGCGGGCCGCACCACGCCGCTCGGGGAGGAGGGGCTGCGCGACCTCGCGCGGCTCGCGGAGCACTGCGCCGGGGGCCCGCAGCCGGCGGAGATCCCGGTCCGGGAGAACCGCGCCGTGGTCAACCGGGCGCGCCTCGGCCTCGGTGCGCAGCTGCTCGTGGACACCGTCACCGACGTGCTCCGCCTGGCCTGCGCCCTGTCGGACGGGGACGTGTCCCTGACGGAGCCGACCCGGCTGAAGTCGCCGTCCCGGCCGGTGCGGCGGGCCCTGCTGGCCGCCCTGGACGCGGTCGTCGCCGCCTCCCCCGCCAAGCTCGCCGACGTCCTCGCGCACCGCGAGGAGTTCAAGCGGCTCGGTGAGCGGCTCCACCCGCACGAGTACCCGCGCTGGCCGCACGCCGCCCGGGTGTTCGCCGTCGCCCGGGGCGAGGAGGAGGCCCGGACCCTGGAGGGCCGGGTCGAGGAACTCCTCGGCGAAGGCGACACCGTCGGGGCGGCACGGCTGCTGGCGGCGGCCGCGCCCGGCCGGCTGCTGCGCTCCCTGGACCGGCTGCTGCGCCAGGGTGCGGGCCCCGGGGAACGGGAGGCCGTCGCGTCCGCCGCCGAGGAGGCCCTCCCCCGGGTCTCCGGCCGGGTCCTGCTGTCGGTGCGCGAGCACCTCCATCACCGGACCGGCGGCGCTCCGGCGCGCCGGGTCTTCGTCAACCGCCGCGGCGGCGCCTGGGCCGGCGCGGACACCCGTGCGCCCCTGCCGGAGGCCGAGGCCGGGCGGCTGATCGCGGCCCTGGACGCCGAGGTGCAGCGCCGCCTCCCCGATCCGGGGCACCTGCTGGTCGACCCCGCGGTCCTCGACGTGGCGCTCCCGCTGAGCGGGAAGGCGACGGCCGCCGGGCTCGGCGTGCTGCCGCGCGGCTCGCTGTCCGAGGTCGACGGGGAGCTGCTGCGGTTCTTCGTGCACTGGACGCAGACGGAGCGGAGCACCGACTACGACCTGTCGGCGGTGATGCTGGACTCCGCCTACGACACCCTGTCCTGGCTGTCGTACACGTCCCTCCAGGCGGTCGGCGGCGAGCACTCCGGCGACATCACGGACGCCCCCGCGCCCGACGGTGCCTCCGAGTTCATCAACCTGCGGCTGGGCGCCGTCGCGGGCGACTTCATCGTCCCGCAGGTCAACCTGTTCTCCGGGGAGGGCTTCGAGGAGGTGGCCGAGTCCTTCTTCGGCTTCATGCTCCGCGACGGAGAGCAGCTCGGCCGGCCCTTCGAGGCGCGTACGGTGCGCATGAAGTCGGAGCTGCGCGGGCCCGGCCGGGTCGCCCTGCCGCTGGTGTTCCTGCGCGGGGAGGACGGCGGCTGGCGGGCGAAGTGGCTGCACCTGTACCTGCGCGGCACCCCCGCCGCCAACCGGGTGGAGGAGAACCGGGCGACGGTCGGCACGCTCGTGCGCGCCGTCGTCGAGCGCGAGTACCTGACGGTCGGCCACCTGGTCGGCCTGCTGGCCGGGCGGGCCGCCGCCACCACCGAGTGGGACGGTACGGAGCCGCCGGCGGGGCCGGTCACCTACATCGGGCTGGAGCGGCCGGAGGGGCTGCACCCGGAGTCGGTGGTGTTCACCCCGGAAAACCTCGGTGCGCTGATCCCGGCGTAGGTGTTAGTTTTGGTCCCGGCGAGGCCATGGGCGGACTTCCTTCTCAAAACCCCTTGAATTAGTCCCCCCGCTTTCCTCGCCCCCGACGTGACGGAGCCGGGGCGCCCATGGGCGTCCCGGCTCCGTCGTGTCCGCCCCTCGGACGGGGTGGTCGACCGGGCCCCTCCCCCGCTCCCATACTTGGGCCTCATGAGAGGGAAGGACAAGGACACCGCGCGCAGCAGCCCGCTGGTGCCCGCCGCCGTCGGGGAGACGATCGCACGGCACGACTGGGCGTCCACCACCTGCGGCTGCGGCCGTTCGGCGGAGCATCTGGAGGACACCCTGTGGCATGCCGCCGAAGGCCATCCGGCGGCCTTCCACGCCCTGGAGGGGCACGTCTTCACCCGGCCCAGGCTCTGGCCGCCCGCCCCCGCGGTGTGCGCGGTGCTGATGGCCGTCTGGGCGGCCGGGCCGCCCCGGCTGTCGACCCGCGAGGCGCTGCTGCGGACCCTGCTCGCGCTGCTGACCTCCGAGGACGACGGGTCCGCGGACGAGGCGGGGCTGTACGGGCGGTGCACCGCCCACATCCGGGCCGGGCTGCCGCAGCTGACCGGGGAGCTGGCCGGCCGGCCGGGCAGCCCGACGGCCGCCTACGCCGACGGCATCCTCGACATCATCCGGCTGTGCGCCTGAGGCCGCGCAGCAGTTCCGGGGTGACCTCCTCCAGGGAGGCGGCGAAGGTGCGGGCCTCCGAGGCCGGCACCTCCAGCAGCGAGGGCACGACCAGGACCGGGCAGCCCGCGGCCTCGGCGGAGGCCGCCCCGTCCGGGGAGTCCTCCACCGCGACGCACCGTCCGGGGTCGAGGCCGAGCCGGCCGGCCGCCGTGCGGTAGGGGTCGGGGTGCGGCTTGGTGCGCGCGGTGTCGTCGGCGGAGAGGGTGAAGGCGAAGGGGACGTGCGCCAGCGCGCCTCCCACCACCTGGTCGACGACCACCCGCGGTGAGGCGCTGACCAGGGCGAAGGGCACGCCCTGAGCCTCCAGGGCGGTCAGCAGCCGCTGGGCCCCGGGCCGGACGGGGGCGCCCGCCTCGACCCGGCGGAAGAAGCCCTCGGTGAGCTCGTCCGCCACGGCGGCGGCCTGCGCGCGGCCGGTGACCCGTACGAGGTGGGCCGCGGTGTCGGCGACCGCGCGGCCCACGACCTCGGGGGCGTCGGCCGGGCCGATCCGGTGGCCGAGGCGGTCCGCGACCTCCTCGGTGGTCTCCCACCACAGCACCTCGGTGTCCACGAGCGTGCCGTCCATGTCGAAGAGGACGGCGGCCAGTTCGCTCACGCGGCCCTCGCCACGACGAGTACGGGCCGCTCGGCCAGGCCCACGGTGGCGCGCGCGCCGGGGGCGAGCCCGCCCGCGTCCCGGGAGGGGACGTCGGCCTTGACCCGGGTGCCCCCGGGCAGGTCGAGGTGGAGGCGGGTGACGGCGCCGAAGAAGGAGGCCGAGGCGACGGTCGCGGTGCCGTCCGCGTCGGCGGTGACGGTGAGGTTCTCGGGCCGGACCAGCACCTCGACCTCGGGCCCGGCGGGGACCGGCCCGTCGACGGGCAGCCGGGTGCCGGCCACGTCCACCTGCCCGGAGCCGCTGAGGCGGCCCGGCAGCCGGTTCATGGTGCCGACGAACTCGGCGACGAACGGCGTCGCGGGCCGCTCGTAGAGCTCGGCGGGGGCGGCGCACTGCTCCAGTCGCCCGGCGTTGAGGACGGCGACCCGGTCGGCCATCGACAGGGCCTCCTCCTGGTCGTGGGTGACGAACACGGTGGTGATGCCGAGGGAGAGCTGGAGCCGGCGGATCTCCTCGCGCAGGTTGGCGCGCACCTTCGCGTCCAGGGCCGAGAGGGGCTCGTCGAGCAGGAGCACGCGCGGGCGCAGGGCCAGGGCGCGGGCGAGGGCGACGCGCTGCTGCTGGCCGCCGGACATCTGGTGGGGGTAGCGCTCGCCGTGCTCGGGGAGGCCCACGAGGTCCAGCAGTTCGGCGGCGCGTTCGCGGCGGCGGGGCGCCGGGACGCCCCGTACGCGCAGGCCGAAGGCGACGTTCTCGCGGGCGTTGAGGTTCGGGAAGAGGCTGTACGACTGGAAGACCATCCCGGCGTCGCGGCGGTTGGCCGGGACCCGGGTGATGTCCTGGCCGTCGACCAGGACCTCGCCGGAGTCGGGGTGTTCGAAGCCGGCGAGCACGCGCAGGGCGGTGGTCTTGCCGCAGCCCGAGGGGCCGAGCAGGGCGAGGAGTTCGCCGGGCTCCACGGTCAGGTCGAGTCCGTCCAGGGCGGTGGTGGTGCCGAACGCCCGGCGCAGGCCGCGGAATTCGACGCGGGCGCCCCCGGTCGCGGCGGACTCGGCCGGCTTCCCGGCCTCGGTCAGGGTGGTGGACATGCGGGTCAGGACTCCTTGCGGGAGGTGGCGGGGGCGGAGGCCGTGGTGGACGGCGCGGTTCCGGCCCGCGAGAGGACGAGCAGCAGCAGCCAGGTGATCAGGAGGCTGAGGATGGAGACGGCCACCGACATCCGGGCCTGGGCGCCGGAGATGGAGACGATCCACACCGCGAAGGGGCGGAAGCCCAGCAGGGAGGCGATGGTGAACTCGCCGAGCACCAGCGCCAGGGTGAGGAACGCCGCCCCGGCGAGGGAGGTCCGCAGGTTCGGCAGCAGCACCCGCCACACCACGTACGGCCAGCTCGCCCCGCAGCTGCGGGCGGCCTCGACCAGGGTGGGGACGTCCACGGCGCGCAGGCCCGCGTCGAGCGAGCGGTGGACGAAGGGCAGCGCCAGCACGGTGTAGGCGAGGACCAGGACGACGGGGAACCGCTCGTCCTGGACGGCGATGAAGGTCTGGTAGAGCGGGGTGCGCGAGAGGTGCTCGGGGCCCCAGCGGAGCACGGTGGTGATCCCGGTGACCAGGGCGATCGGCGGTACCACCAGCGGCAGCATGCACACCACCTCCACCACGGGGCGCAGCCTCGGCGAGCCGATCCGTACGGCGATCAGCGCGGGTACGGCCAGCAGCAGGGACAGGGCGATGGTGGCGGCGGCCAGGCCCAGGGAGAGCAGCAGGCTCTGGGAGAACCCGTCGGCGCCGAGCAGTTCGGTGTACGCCTCGAAGGTGACGCCCTGTCCGGGGACGTGGACGGTGAACACGAAGGAGGCGAGGAGCGGGAGCAGGAAGTACGCGCCCGCGAGGGCGAGGACGGCGCCGCGCCAGATCCGGGGGCGGGGGCGGGCCGCCCTCCGCGCCCGGGCGGCGTCCTTCGCGGGGGCGGCGGCCTCGTCCGGCGCGGCCCCGGGGACGGTCCCGGCGGTGTGCGCGGTGCCGGTGGCCTCGGTGGGATCGGTGGTCTCGGTCATCGCAGCCATCGGGCGCTCCGTCGCTGGAGGGGCAGGTAGACCGCCATGACCAGGCCGGCGATCAGGATCATGTCGAGGCCGAGGGCGAGCGCCACGTTCTCCTGGCCGGTGAGGACGTTGCCGGAGAGGGCGTCCGCGATCTTCAGGGTGACCAGCGGTACGGAGCCGCCGACGAGCGCGGCGGCCGTCGCGTGGGCCGCGAAGGCGGTGCCGAAGAGCAGGACGAACCCGCCGAGCAGGGAGGGCGTGAGCACCGGCAGGCCGACGAGGCGCCAGAACTGCCATCCGGTGGCCCCGTTGTTCTGGGCGGCCTCGCGCCACTGGGGGCGCAGCCCGTCCAGGGCGGGGACGGTGACCAGGACCATCAGCGGGATCAGGAAGTACAGGTAGACCACGGTGAGGCCGGTGAAGGAGTACAGGTCCCAGCCGAGGCCGGTGAGGTCCGCGAGCTGGGTGACCACGCCGGAGATGCCGGCGGTGGCGATGAACGCGAAGGCCAGCGGGACCCCGCCGAAGTTGGCGAGGACGCCGGAGGCGGTGAGGGCCGCCGAGCGCAGGGCGGTGGAGCGGGAGGTGACCACCGCCTGGGCGATCAGCACGCCGAGGAGGGTGGCGAGCAGGGCCGTCAGGGCGGAGAGCTGGACGCTGCCGGTCAGGGAGGTGAGGTAGGGGCCCTGGAGGGAGCGGGCCAGGTGCTCGCCGGTGACGTGGGTGGCGCCGGTGGCGGGGTCGGTGCGGGTGACCGCGCCGAAGGCGATGGCGCCCAGCGGGATGCCGAAGCAGAGCCCGGTGAAGACGAGGAGGGGGAGGGCGGCGAGCCAGGTGCGCGGGCCGCGCCGCCGGCGGCGGGGGGTGGTGCCGCCGGCGGTCCCCTCACGGTGGGGGGTGGTGGTGGGTGCGGACATCAGCTGAGGGCCTTGTCCCACTTCTCGGCGAGGGCGGCCTTGGCCTTGTCGAGCTCGGTCGAGGCCGGGAAGGACGGGGTGCCCTGGACCTGGGGGAGCTTGGCGACGGCGTCCTTGTCGGCGGTGCCGTCCTGGGTCATGTTCGGGAGCAGGACGGGGCGGGCGTGGCCCTTGAGCCAGATGTTCTGGCCCTCGGTGCTGTAGAGGAACTCCATCCACAGGCGGGCGGCGGCCGGGTTGGGCGCCTCCTTGTTGATGGCCTGGGAGTAGAACTGGGCGTAGACGCCGTCGGCGGGGACGACCGTCTTCCAGTCGACGCCCTTGCCCTTGAACTGCTCGGCGTAGCCGGCGTTGAGGTAGTCCCAGTCGATCGAGATGGGCGTCTCGCCCTTCTCGACGGTGGCGGGGGTGGACTCGACCGGGATGAAGTTGCCGCTCTTGCGGAGCTGGCCGAAGAAGTCGATGCCGGGCTGGATGTCGGCGAAGGAGCCCTTGTTGGCGAGGGCGGCCGCGTAGACGCCGCCGAAGGCAGAGCCGGACTTGGTCGGGTTGCCGTTGAGGGCGACCTTGCCCTTGTACTCGGGCTTGAGCAGGTCGGCGAAGGTCTGCGGGCAGGCGGGGATCTTCGCGGCGTCGCAGCCGATGGAGACGTAGCCGCCGTAGTCGTTGTACCAGCGGCCGTCCGCGTCCTTCTGGGAGCCGGGGATCTTGTCCCAGGCGGTGACCTTGTAGGGGGCGAAGAGGTTCTCGTCGGCCCCGCTGCGGGCGAAGGCTATGCCGAGGTCGAGGACGTCGGGGGCGCGCTTCTGGCCCTTGCGGGACTTGACGGCGGCGATCTCGTCGGCGCTGGCGGCGTCCGGGTTCTCGCTGGAGACCTTGATCTTCGGGTACTTGGCCTGGAAGGCCTTGAGCATCTCGCCGTAGTTCGCCCAGTCCGGCGGCAGGGCGATGACGTTGAGCTGGCCCTCCTTCTCGGCGGCCGCGACGAGGGCGTCCATGCCGCCGAGGTCGGCCGCAGAGGCGGCGGTGGCCGGCTGGGCCTTGCCCTTGGCGTCGCCGCCTGCGGCGGGCTGGTCGGGGGCGGCGCCACACGCGCTGAGGGTGGCCAGGGCGGCGGCGCTGAGCAGGACGGCCGCACCGCGACGGGCGGAGGAACGGAACACGGTCTCTCCCGGAGACGAAGGGGGATCACTCGTCAGGCTTCACTTGTCTGAACAAGTTGGCCCCAGTTCGCCCGGGCCGGCTGTACGGACGGTGAACGGCGTCTGGACCGGGGAGCACGGCTCGACGAAAACACGAGAATGACCGAAAGAAGTCGTGACAGAACCCACTGGGATGATCATGAGTGGCGGTGCGGGACGACCCGCACACGGCGAGCGGGGGGCGAACGGCATGGGCACGGTCCGGTATCTGGAGATCGCGGAGGAGCTGCGCCGGGCGATCCTGTCCGGGGAGTACCCGGTGGGCGCCCGGCTGCCGTCGGAGAGCGATCTGGCGGCCCGCTGGTCCGCCTCGCGCGGCACCGTCCGCCAGGCCGTCGCCACCCTGGCCGCCGAGGGGCTGGTCGGCTCCAGCCAGGGGGCCCGCAGGATCGTCCTGCGGCACGAGCGCCGGCACAGCTTCGGCGAGCTGAACAGCTTCGCCCAGTGGGCCGAGGGCGTGGGCCACGAGGCCCGCAGCCGGTTCCTGTCGCGCACCCGGCGGCCCGCGACGGCCGAGGAGGCGGAGCGGCTCGCGCTGGCGCCGGGCACGGAGGTCCTCGCCGCGCTGCGGCTGCGGCTGCTGGACGGGGAGCCCGTGATGGTCGAGCGGACCGCGTACGCCGACTGGGTCGCGGCGGCCGTCGAGGCCATGCCGGAGGACTGCCGCTCGGTGATGGACGGCCTGGCCGCGGACTCGGGGGTGGTGGCCCACTACGGCGAGCACCTGATCGACGCGCTCCCGGCGGGCAGCGAGGACGCCCGGCTGCTGGAGGTCCGGCGCGGCAGCCCGCTGCTGCGCCAGCGTCATGTATCGGCCACCCGCACGGGCCGCCCGATCGAGTGGTCCGACGACCGCTACCGGGCCGGCAGCGTCACCTTCAGTGTGAGCAACTCGGCAGTAGCCGCCCCGCTGGAGCGGCACCCGGGCGGCGGCGAGCGCTGAGCCCCCCTCAGGCCTCCCGGCCCCCGCGCCCGCCCCTGTAGGGTCCCAGCGGAACCGACCGCCCCCGAACCGCCCCGAGGAACACCGTTGATCGACGTGCACCGGCTGCGCGTGCTGCGCGCCGTCGCCGACCACGGCAGCTTCAACCGGGCCGCCGCGGCCCTGCGGCTGACCCCCTCGGCGGTCTCCCAGCACATCGCCGCGCTGGAGCGGGGCCTCGGCCACCCGGTGGCCGAGCGCAGCACGCGCGGGGTCACGCTCACCGAGGCGGGCCGGCTGCTGGTGGAGACGGCCGAGACCGTCACCGCCGAACTGGACCGGGTCCGCGCCCGGATCGACCGGCTCGCCGCCGGCCGGCCCCGGCTGACGGTCGCCACCTTCACCAGCGGGGGCCGCCACCTGCTGCCGGGAGCGCTGGCCTCCTTCGTCCGCACGCACCCGGAGGTGGAGCTGACCGTGCTGGAGGCCGAACCGGAGGCCTCGCTGCCGATGGTCCGCTCCGGTGCGGCCGACCTGGCCCTGGCCTACCACTTCGACGGCCCGCTGCCCTCCGGGACGGGTCTGTCCTGGCTGCCGCTGCTGGAGGACCCGCTCTACGCGGTCCTGCCGGCCGGGCACCGGCTGGCGGAGCGGGTGGAGGTGGAGCCGGCCGAGCTGGCGGCCGACCGGTGGGTACTGGGCTGCCTCAAGACGGAGGCCTTCCTGCGCCGCTACGCGGACCGGGCCGGTTTCGAGCTGCGGATCGCCGCCTCCACCACCGACTACTTCTTCGCCCAGACCCTGGTCGGGGCGGGCGTCGGCGTCGCGCTGGTCCCGCACATCGCCCTGGCCCCGCCCGCCGGCTCCGCCGTGGTCCCCCTCGCCCCGCCCCGCCCGGCCCGCCACCTCGGCGTCGCCGCTCCCCCGCGCGCCCCGCAGCCGTACGCCCGGGCCCTGGCGGACGCCCTGCGCGCCTCGGTGGGCTACGGGGGACCGGGGACGTAGGACCCGGAACGCATGCGCGGGCAGGGGCCCCGCGGCTAGGTTCCGGTCCCATGCAACGACGACCGCTCGCACTGGTACTCGACGTCCTGCTCATGCTGGTCGGCGCCCTCCTCGGGATCGCGACCAACTACGCCACCAACGTGGAGGGCGAGGTGCCTCTCCCGCTGCGGCTGCTGCGCCAGTGGTCGATACCCCTGGTCGGGATCGGGCTCCTCGCCCTGGTCGGCGGCCAGTTGTGGCTGCGCTGGCTGGAACGGCGTCCCGTGGCCGTGCCGGTGGCGTGGACGGCCGGGCAGCCCCCGTACCCGGGGCTGGAGGCCTTCGGGGAGGAGGACGCGGCCGTGTTCTTCGGGCGGGAGCGGGAGACGGCCGCGCTCGTCGGCCGGCTGCACCCGGCGGTCCCGGCCCGGGCCCACCGGTTCGTGACGGTGGTCGGTCCCTCCGGCTCCGGCAAGTCCTCGCTGGTCCGCGCCGGGCTGCTGCCCGCGCTGACCGGGCGCCGCTCGCGCTGGACCGCGTACCCGGCGATCACCCCCGGCACCGATCCGGTCGGCGCGCTGCGGCGGGCGCTGGACGGCGTCCCGGCCGACGGGCGGCCCCGGGTGCTGGTGGTGGACCAGCTGGAGGAGCTGCTGACCCTGTCGGGCCCGCGCGAGCGGACCGCCTTCGCCGCCGCGGTGCGCGAGGAGCTGGCGCGCCGGCCGGGGCTGTGGCTGGTGGGCACCCTGCGCTCGGACTTCCTGACCGGCCTCCTGGAGGACGAACTCGCCTTCCTGGTACGGGACCCGGTGGCCATCGGGGCGCTGGAGCGGGAGGCGCTGCACGAGGTCGTGGCGCGGCCCGCGGCGGCCGCCGGGGTCTCCTTCGAGGCGGGCCTGGTGTCCCGGATCGTCGACGACTGCGGCGGCGGCGACGCGCTGCCGCTGCTCGCCTACACCCTCCAGGAGCTGTACCGGCTGGCGGGCGGTCCGGGTTCGGTGATCGGGTACGCGCACTACCGGGAGGTGGGCGGGGTCGCGGGGGCGCTCGTCGGACAGGCCGACCGGATCCGCGCCGAACTGCTCGGACCGGACGGGTGGGAGGGGGCGGGGCCGGACCCGGTGGTGCGGACCCTGCTGCGGCTGGTGACCGTCCAGGGCGAGGAGCCGGTCCGGCGGCGGGTGGCCCGGGCCGAACTGGCGCCCGCCGAGCGGGAGACGGCCGACGCGTTCGTCGCGGGCCGGCTGCTGACCTCCGACGCGGGCGTCCTCGATCTGGCCCACGAGGCGCTGCTGCGCCGCTGGCCGCCCCTGCGCCGGGCCGTCGCGGACCACGTCGGGCAGCTGCGGCGGCGCGGCGAGTGGGAACGCTGGGCCCGGGAATGGGACTTCGCCGGCCGGGGCGAGTCGTTCCTGCTGACCGGCGAGCGGCTGGCGGCGGCCCGCGCCTGGCGGGAGCAGGCCCCCGCCGGGCTGGAGCCGTCGGCGCTGGCGGCCGAGTACGTGGAGCGCAGCGCCCGGGCGGACGGCGCGGCCCGGGCGCGCACCGCGGACGCGGTGGCGGCCCGGGTGCTGGAGAGCCGGGAACCCGAGACGGCCGTCGCGGTCGCCCTCGCGGCGGCCACGGAGTGGGCGCCGACCCCGGCCGTCCTCCAGGCGCTGCGGACCGCCCTGGACGGCTCCCTGCTGCGGGCGGTGCGCGGGGGCTTCGGCGCGGCCGTGACCGGCGCCGCCTGGTCCCCCGACGGGGCGCGGCTCGCGGCCTGTTCGCAGGACGGGCTGCTGCGGGTCTGGGCGGCGCGCGGCCTGGAGGAGGGGCCCGGGGAGGAGGGCGAGGGGGAGGCCCCGCCGGTCGTCCTCGACGTACCCGGCGACCGGCCCCGTACGGTGGCCTGGTCGCCCGACGGCGCCCTGCTGGCCTGCGCCACCGGGGACGGGCGGCTGACCGTCTGGGACACCGCCTCCTGGCGGCGGGCGGCGGCCCTGCGGCAGCCGGGCGCCGGGGGCGGGCACGGCGAGGGGCTCGCCGCGCTGGCCTTCTCCCCCGACGGGACCCGGCTGGTGTCGGCCGGGGCGGACGGGGGGCTGCGGCTCTGGGACACGGCCCCTTCACCCCGGCCGGAACCCTGGACGGCCCGCACGGGACGCCGTGGTGCGCGGCCTGGTCGCCCGACGGCTCCCGGATCGCCGCCGCCGGGGAGGACGGGGCCGTACGGATCTGGCCGGCGGCCGGCGGCGCGCCCCTGACGGCCGGCGCCGCCCACGGTGACGCGGTGCGGGCCCTCGCCTGGTCCCCCGACGGCGCCCGGCTGGCCTCCGCCTCCGAGGACCGTACGGTCGTCGTCCGGGACGCGGCCACGGGCCGGGGGCTGCGCGCCCTGACCAGCATGGACAAGGTCGACTGCCTGGCCTGGTCCCCGGACGGCACCCGGCTCGCCGCCGGCGACCGCCACCGCAACGTCCGGATCTGGGACCTGGAGGCCGACCCCGGAGCCGACGGGGAGGGGACGGCCCTCTGGATCACCGGGCACCGGGACTCGGTGCGCGCACTCGCCTGGACCCCGGACGGACGGCGGCTGGCCACCGCCTCCCGCGACCGGACGCTGGCCGTCTGGGAGCCGGCCGCGCCGCCCTCCGTCCTGCGCGGGCACACCGACTCGGTGTGGCAGAACGCCTGGTCCCCGGACGGCGGCCGGGTCGCCAGCGCCTCGGAGGACGGGACCGTACGGCTGTGGCCCGCACCGGAGTTCGGGCCGCCGCGCGTCCTGGCGACGGGGCAGTGCGGGGACCTCGCCTGGTCCCCGGACGGATCGCTGCTCGCGGTGGGGCGGCGCGACGGCACGGCGGCCCTGTGGCGGCGCGACGGGACCCCCGCGGCCGAACTGCCCGGCGGGCACGGCTCGGAGGTGTCGGCGGTGTGCTGGTCACCGGACGGCAGCCGGCTGGCGACCGCCGGGCGCGACGGTCTCGTCCACGTCCGGGACGCGGCCGGCCGGGCGCCCGCGCGGGTGCTGCGCGGGCACGACGACTGGGTGACGGGCGCGGACTGGTCGCCGGACGGGAGGCGGCTGGCCACCTGCGGAACGGACCGGAGGATCGTCGTCTGGGACGTGCGCACGGGTGAGCGGCTGCGCACCCTGGAGGGGCACGGGGACCAGGTGTGGCAGGTGGCCTGGTCGCCGGACGGGCGCCTGCTGGCGACGGGGTCCCGGGACCGCACCGTCCGCCTGTGGGCCCCGGACGCCGACGGGGCCGCCGCGGCGGTCGCCGTGCTGGCCGGGCACGACGACCGGGTCCAGGACGTCGCCTGGTCCCCGGACGGCACCCGGCTCGGCTCCGTCTCCCGGGACCGGACGCTGCGGCTGTGGGACCCGGCCGCGGCCGCGCCCGTCGCCGTCGTAGGACTGCACGCCGACTGGGTCAACGGGCTGTCCTGGTCCCCCGACGGCACCCGGATCGCCACGTCCTCGCGCGACCGCACGGTCCGCCTGTGGACCCCGGCCGCCCCCGGCTCCGCCGGACGGCTGCTGCGCCTGGCGGCGGGCCGGGTCCTGCACCCGCCGACGCCGGAACAGCGCCGAAGCCACCAGCTGCCGCCGCCGGAGCCCGTCCCACGGCCACGCGGGTGAAGTGGGCCGCGGCGCCGGTTCCGGGCCGGGGGAAGGCCCGTTGGAGGGTCGTGAACACCCCCCCATAGACTCGATGGAAACCGCCCTTCCGGGCCCCCTCGGCGCCCCTGCGCAACCGGCCGGTCCGCCGGTCCCCCGCATCCGGTCCGCCCTCGACGGCGGGGTCCTCTCCGTCCGGCTGGCAGGGGAGTTCGACCACTTCAGCTGTCTGCCCCTGCGGGCCCTCCTCGACGAGGGCGCCGCCCTCGGCGCCCGCCGGCTCGTCCTCGACGCGGCCCGCGTCACCTTCTGCGACTCCTCCCTGGCGCACCTCCTGGACCGGTGGACCGGCGGCGGCCGCTCCTGGGAGCTGCTCTCCGGCTCGCGGTCCGTCCGGCTGCTGCTGGACCTCTGGGACCGGGTGGGCCGGGCGGACGGCGCCCCGGGGCCGGGGTGAGGGCGTCACTTCCTCGGTCCGGGTGTCGTTAAGGCGCTCGGGGCTGATTCGGGGGACGAAGGGATGGCGTGAATGCGGCAGTTTCCGCTGGAGATGCACCATGTGGCGCCGGGGCGCCTGGTCGAGTGGCGGTTGCGCTCGACGACCGCTCCGGGCGCGGCGGACCGGAGGGCCTCGTTCAACCAGGACAAGCACTTCACCGTCGCCGAGGAGAGCCGCGCGGACGGCGACCGGGTCGCCTCCTGGGTGGCCGTCACCTTCGAGGTCGGGGGCGCGCTCGACGAAGAGGTGCTGGCGCGGGCCCTGCTGGGCTTCGTCCAGCGGCACGAGGTGCTGCGGTGCGAGTTCCTGCGGCTGGCCGGGGAGGTGTCGTGCGCTCCCCTGCCGGCCGGCGAACTCGCCCTGGAGGCGCACGACGTGGCGGTGCACGGTTCGGCCGAGCGGCTGGGGGCGTTCCTGTCGGAGCGCTTCCAGCGGAGCATCGACACCCTGTCCTGGCCGCTGTTCGTGATGGGCGCGGTGGTCCGCCCCGAGTCCTCGACGGTGTACCTGGCGTTCGACCACATCGTCTGTGACGGCATGTCGATGCCGGTCGTCGCCCACCAGGTGCTCACCGCGTACGAGGCGCTGCTCCGGGGCGAGGAGCCCGTGCTCCCGCCGGCGCCGAGCTACCTCGACTTCGCCGACGAGCAGCGCCGCCGCTACCTGTCGATCGACGCGGACGACGAGCGCCTGGGCTACTGGAAGTCCTTCATCGAGCGCAACGGGGAGTTCTTCCCGCGCTACCCGCTGGACCTGGGCGTCGAGCCGGACCGGATGTACCCGATCGTCAACGAGGCCTCGTGGCTGCTGGACGCCGCCGAGGCCGAGGTGTTCGAGAAGGTGTGCCGGGAGACCGGCGCGAAGCCGTTCATGGGTCTGCTGGCGTCCGTCGCCGTGTGTCTGCGCGAGGCCGGCGGGCCGGGCGTCTACCGGGGGTTCATGCCGGTCAGCGAGCGCGGGCGGGAGAAGTGGAACGACTCGGTGGGCTGGTTCGTCAACACCCTGCCGATCGAGTTCGACGCCTCCCCCGGCAAGGACTTCGCCCAGGTGGTGGCCGGGGTCGGGGAGGGCTTCCGGGAGATGATGCGGCACCTGGACGTGCCCTTCGTACGGGCCTGGGAGCTGCTGGCGCCGGAGGAGTTCGCCCTGCGTTCCTGGCCGTACGCGGTGAACTTCTTCTCGTACATCGACATGCGGCGCTGTCCGGGCGCCGAGCGGCACGAGGAGTGGCGGCCGACCACGCACGTGTGGTCGGCGACGGGCAACGGGACGTGTTCGTGGTTCCAGCGGGACGCGGACGGGCTGCACATGAACTCCCTGTACGTGGACACCCCGGCCGCGCGGCGCACGATGGACGACTTCCAGGAGGCGCTGCGCCGGACGGTGCAGTGCGTCGCCCGCACGGGCGGCTTCCGCAGGCCGGTGGGGCTGACGGCCCCGCGCCGGCCCGAGCCGGATCCGCGGGCGGCGGCGCGGGCGGCGGGGGTCAGGGGCTGACGCCGGGGAGGGCGGCGGCGCGCGCCAGCAGCAGGTCCCGTTCGCGGGCGTTGCGGGCGAGGGAGGCCGCCCTCTCGAACTCGGCGCGGGCCTCCGGTCCGCGTCCGAGCCGCTCCAGCAGGTCTCCCCGTACGCTCGGCAGCAGGTGGTAGGAGCGCAGGGCGGGTGCCCCGGCCAGGGCGTCGACCAGCGGCAGGGCCGCCTCGGGGCCCTCGGCCATGGAGACGGCGACGGCCCGGTTCAGCTCGATCACCGGGGAGGGGATCAGGGTGACGAGGCGTCCGTAGAGGGCGGCGATGGCCGTCCAGTCGGTGTCCTCGTAGCGGACGGCGGCCGCGTGGCAGCCGGCGATGGCGGCCTGGAGGGCGTAGGGGCCGCTGCCGGCGCGGCCGAGGGCGTCGACCCCGCGCCGGATGAGGAGCCGGTTCCAGCGGGAGCGGTTCTGGTCGGCGAGGAGGACCGGTTCGCCGTCGGGGCCGGTGCGGGCGGCGGTGCGGGAGGCCTGGAACTCCAGCAGGGCGGCGAGCCCGTGCACCTCGGGTTCCTCCGGCATCAGGGCGGCCAGCTGCCGGGCCAGGCGCAGGGCGTCCTCGCAGAGGGCGGGGCGCAGGAGGTCGTCTCCGGCGGTGGCCGCGTAGCCCTCGTTGAAGATCAGGTAGATGACCTCCAGGACGGAGGCGAGGCGCTGTGCGCGGTCGGCTCCGCAGGGGACCTCGAAGGGCACTCCGGCCTTGGCCAGGGTCCGTTTGGCACGGACGACGCGCTGGGCGACGGTGGGCTCGGAGGCCAGGAAGGCGCGGGCGATCTCCTGGGTGGTGAGCCCGCCGACCAGGCGCAGGGTGAGCGCGATCCGGGCTTCGGTGGCGAGGACCGGGTGGCAGGCGGTGAAGACCAGCCGGAGCAGGTCGTCGTCGATGTCGTCCGGGTCGGCGGGCTCGGCGGGGGGCGGTACGTCCTCCAGGGAGCGGCCGACCTCGGCGAGTTTGCGGGCGTAGGTCTCCCTGCGGCGGACGAGGTCGACGGCCCGGTGCCGGGCGGTGGTCATGAGCCAGGCGCCGGGCCGGTCGGGGATCCCCGAGGCGGGCCACTGTTCGAGGGCGGCGACCAGGGCGTCCTGGGCGAGTTCCTCGGCGATGCCGACGTCCCGCACGATGCGGGCGACGCCGGCGATGATCCGCGCGGACTCCATCCTGAACACCGTCTCGACCGCCCGGGCCGTGGTCACTGCCGTCACGGCCACCCATCAGAGCATTCGGGGCCCGGCGGGGCAAACGCGGCGCGGGACGGCGTACGCGTCGAGCGCGAGCGGCTCGGCGGTGCGGACGACGACGCGGCCG
>NZ_JBFBGN010000038.1:0-55313 GCF_040684675.1 Streptomyces sp. NPDC089915
GTGCTGCGCAACTCCGAGGGCAAGCGGTTCATGTTCGACTACGTCCCCGACGTCTTCAAGGAGAAGTACGCCGAGACGGATCGCGGGCCCGCGGATTCGGGCAGGGTGGCCCCGTGCCCGGCCCGGCGGCGTCAGCCGCGGCGGACGGTGAGGCCGTCCAGGGTGAGGTCGAGCAGGCGCTCCGCCTGCCGCCTGTGCTCGGCGCCCGCCGAGGTGAGGGCGATGCCCTCCAGGGCGGCGGCCAGGTCGGCGGGCCCGATGTCGGTGCGGATGGTCCCGGCGGCCGTGCAGGCGTCCATCAGCGAGGCGATGGCGGCCCGGACCCGTTCGCGGCTGCCGCCGTAGGGGTCGGCGCCCGTCGCGGCGATGGCGCGCAGGGCGTCGATCATCCCGTACTTGGCGGTGACGTAGTCCAGGAACAGCCGGGTCCACGCGCGCAGGGCCTCGTCGGGCGGACCCTGCTCCAGCAGGGCGGGGGCCGCGTCGCACAGCCGGGCCAGCTCGTTGCGGTAGACCGCCTCGACGAGGGCCTCCCGGGAGGGGAAGTTGCGGTACAGGGTGGCGCTCCCCACGCCCGCCTCCGCCGCGATCCGCTCCATTCCGGCGTCCAGGCCCTGCTCCGCGAACAGGCGCGCGGCGGCGACGAGGATCCTCTCCCGGTTGCGCCGTGCGTCGGCCCGCAGCGGTCGGTGTGCTCCGTCGGCGGTCAAGTCCCGCATCCCCTCTCATGTGCCGTGCGGACGCCCCCCGTTGCGAAACGGGGGCGCCCCCACTTACGCTCTCCACCTAAGCGGGGACGCCCCCGCTTATTTCACGTCCGTACTGTAGGCCGCGGCTCCGGCCTGCGCACATCCCCTCCCCTCCAGTCCCCTCCAGCGAAAACGGGTGGATCATGTCAGGCATCCAGGGCAAGGTCGTCGCGATCACCGGCGCCAGCAGCGGCATCGGCGAGGCGACCGCGCTCCACCTCGCCGAGCGGGGCGCCCGCCTCGTCCTCGGCGCCCGCCGGCGGGACCGGCTGGACGCGGTCGTCGACGCCGTCACCGCCCGCGGCGCCGCCGCCACCGGGGTCGTCGTCGACGTCACCCGCCGGGAGGACCTCCGGCTCCTGACGGACACGGCCGTCGACCGCCACGGCCGGCTCGACGTCCTCGTCTCCAACGCGGGCACGATGGCCGTCTCCCCCTTCGACGACCTCCGCCAGGACGACTGGGACGCGATGGTCTCCACCCACATCACCGGCCTGCTCAACGGCATCGCGGCGGCCCTGCCCGTCTTCCGCCGCCAGCGCTCCGGCCAGTTCGTCAACGTCGGCTCCACCGCCGCCCACGTGGTCAAGTCCCCGCAGACGGTCTACGCGGCCACCAAGACGGCGGTGAAGGTACTCACCGAGGGCCTGCGCCAGGAGGCGGGCCCCGACCTGCGCGTCACCCTCGTCTCACCGGGCTTCACCCACACCGAGGGCGTCGGCAAGGGCGCCTCCCCCGAGACCGCGACCGCGATGACCCGCATGCGCGACGAGATCGCCATGCCCCCCTCGGCCGTCGCCTCGGCCATCGCGTACGCCATCGAACAGCCCCCGGGCGTGGACGTCGGCGAGATCACCATCCGCCCCACCGCCCAGTCCTGAGCCCCCTCCACCACGGGGCGGGGTCAGACCGGCGGTAGCAGGTCGCTCTCGCTGACGGTGTACGTCAGTGGCGGGTAGACGAAGTCCGTCTCGTCGTTCTCGCGGCGTCGCAGGCCGTAGAACTCGCGCCGCTGCTCGTCGTCGGCCGCCGTCAGCGGTGCTCCCTCGGGGAGGTACGCCCGGCCGTCGCGGAAGCGGAGGTGGGTGCGGGAGGTCCGGAACGTCACGCCCAGCCATTCGTTGTCCGCCGCCCGCGCGGGCGCGTCGAGGACGATCCGGTGTCTGAGACGCCGGTTCGAGGCGACGGAGAACGCGACGACGCCGTGGTGGGTGAGGGGGATCTCCAGCCTCTCGGCATCGGACCCCTTCCGCTCGAAGACCAGCTTCCGCGGCGGGCCCGCCTCGGGGTCGCGGTAGCAGGAGAAGACGGCGATGAACGAGTCCTCCGCCAGGTCGAGGGCCTGGTCGCAGTGGGCGCCCATGGTGCGGTAGGCGTTCGTGTAGGTCTCGATGAGGGCGTTGTCGAACCCGACGGGGAGCCCCGCGTGCTCCCGCACCCGCCGAGCCAGCCGCTCGTGCACCGGCCGGAAGCGCTGAGTCGGGCCGGTGTACCGCGTGGTGGTGCGTACCAGGGGCACCCCGTCCGCCCCGTCCGCCCCATCGGTCCTGGCGAGCACGGCACCCCGCCGCCCCTTGCCCACGGCTTCCAGGAGGGCCGACGCGGACAGTTCCGCGAAGAGTTCCTCCCCGGCCGGCAGCTCACACGTGATGATCTCGTCGGCGATGCTAGGCCCGGGGCGCAACGTAGTCCCCCGTGTTCATGCTGAAACGGAACCGGCCGCCGTAGTCGATGAAGGACGAGCTCCTGTTCTCCTCGGCGTAGAGCCCGCGCAGTTCGTCCATGCCCTCCGGGGTGGGCGCCTCCAGCTCCACCAGGTCCGCCGGCCCCGGGCCCGTTCTGAGGTACGTCCGGCCGTCCCGGTGGACGGCTTCGGTGCCGGAGCAGCGCACCACGTACCCCAGGCGGGTCGGCAGCAGCCCGGCGTCGAGCGCCGAGGGCAGGATCTCGTGCGTGTACAGGCGGTTGGTGGACAGGGGCATGAGGAACACGGAGCCGGGATGGAGGGTCAGGGTGAACATCGGCGGGAGCCCGCCCCCGTCGCCCGCCGCGATCGGCTCCTTGAGGCGGAACCGGAGCCGGGTCAGCCCGCTCGTCCCCCGCACGCCGAGGTCGAAGGGGTCACCGTCCAGGGGCCGCAGCCCGTCGAGGCCGTCGTAGAAGGTGCAGAAGGCCATGATGCCGTTGGCCGGCATGTCCTTGGTCTTGTCGGCATGGGAGGAGATCCTGGCCTTGGACTGCTTGCGCGAGGCCGTCGCGGCGGTGTTGGGGTACGTCTGGGCGAGGACGTGGTTGAGCGGTGCGTGATCCCGGAAGACCGCGGCTGCCTCGCGGTTGAGGGCCTCGACGATGCCCGTGTCGGTCGGGCCGAAGTCCTCGGTCGGCCCCGAGAGGTTCGTGGAGCACCGCAGCAGGCGGAAGTGCAGGGCGTCGCCGTCCCGGGTGACGGGCGTCAGGTAGATGCCGCTGCGGTGGGCCGTGCCGGGCTTGGTGGACTCCGTCAGGGACTGGAACGCGTGCTCCGCGCGGATCCGCCCGAAGTGGCCGTCGTCGGGGGCGAAGAAGCGGGGGTAGTACACCCCGGCCCCGTACGCACGCCGGGGGACGCGGCCCGCGCCGACGGGGGTCCACGGCTCGCCCGGGCCGTCCCGGTGGCCGCCGGACGGCTCCCGCACCACGAACACGCGCTCCGCCGAGCGCAGTCGCCCGCCGTCGACCCCGGACACGTCGCCGTACAGGTAGACGGTCCTGCCCGTGAGGCCGGACGTGCCGGAGGCGAGCTCCTCCGGCGTGACGACGCGGCCGAAGAACCCCCTCACAGCGTCCTCGCCGTGCAACGGGGCGGGTGCGACGAGCAGGTGGTCCGCGTCCTCGATGCGGGCTTCCGCCGGAGGGGCGGCGCCGGGTGTCCGACCCGGGTGCGGGGAGGTGTCGTCCATGATGGCCCTTCGTGGTCCGACGGTCGGTCAAACCTACTGTGCGGGCACCCCGCACGCGGTGTGCGGGGTGCCCACTCCACAGGATCGCCTCCTAGGAGTGCTGCCGTGCGTCCGGGGGGCGGGGCGAGGGCAGCGAGGCGCTGAAGGCGTTGGCCTGGACGAGGTAGGAAGCGCGGAAGTCGCCCGTACCCGTGCGCTCGTCCATCAGCTCCTCGAAGGTTCCGGATTCGGCCAGGCGGCCCTCCTTGAGCACGTGGATCAGGTCGGCGTGCCGGACCGCGTGCAGGCGGTGGGTGATCAGCACGACCGTCTGGCCGGTGGTCGCCCGCTCGCGGATCCGGTCGAAGACCCGCTGCTCCGCCAGCGGGTCCAGGGCGCTGGTCGGTTCGTCGACGATCAGGATCGCCGCGTCGCGGTAGTGCGCGCGGGCGATGCCGACGCGCTGCCACTGGCCGCCCGAGATCTGGTGCCCGCCGCGGTAGCCCCGGCCCAGCAGGGTCCTCAGCCCGCGCGGGAGCCCGGCCAGCACCTCGTCGGCGCCGGAGAAGGCGGCCGCGGCCTCCACCGCGTCGTCGCGGATCTCCTCGCCGGGGCGGCCGATGCCGACGTTCACCCGGGCCGTGAAGGGCCAGTTGTAGAAGTTCTGCGACATCAGCGCGACCCGTCCGAAGATCTGGCTCCGGTCGGCGGTACGGGCGTCGACCCCGTCCCACCGGATCGTCCCGCCCCCCTCGTCCGGCAGGTAGAGCCCCGACAACAGCTTGACCAGGGTGGACTTTCCGGAGCCGTTCTCCCCGACGAGGGCCACGATCTTCCCCATGGGGAAGGAGAGGGACACCTCCCGCAGCGCGGGTTCGGGGGCTTCCCCCGCACCGGCGGGGTAGGTGAACGTCACCTTCTCGAACCGTACTTCGCGCACCCGCTCGGGCAGGGCGGCCCCGCCCTCGGGGATGGTGCGGGCCTCCGCCTCCGTGCAGAGCCGGGTGAAGTCGGCGACGAACAGGCTCTCCTGGTACAGCTCGGTGACCTGGAGGACCAGGCTGTCCAGGCTGGAGGCACCGGTACGGATCGCGAGGACGGCCGTACCGGCGACCGCGAGGTCCATCCGGCCGGCCCACAGCAGCAGCCCCAGCGACCCGTACGTCGCCAGGGCCGCGAGCCCGCCCGCCGCGTCGGCGATCAGACCGGTCCGGGCGGCCCGCCGGGCCAGCCGGGTCTGCTCGCGCTCGTTGGTCTCGGCCATGCCGCGGAAATGGGTGAGCAGGAACGGGCCGACGTCGTGCACGCGGACCTCGGCCGCGGCCTGCTGCTCGGTCAGCAGCTGGCCCAGCAGGTGCCCGGCCCGGGCGTGCTGGAGGAAGGAGTGGAAGGAGACGTACCGCTGGCGGCTGATGACCAGCGCCCCCCAGGCACTGGGCAGCGTCATCAGCACCAGCAGGGGCAGCAGCACCGGATGCAGCACGGTCAGCACGCCCGCCGCGGCGACCAGCGAGACCGCCGAGTTGAGCACGTTGGTGCAGTAGCGGATCATCCGGCGGGCCGAGTCGGCCCCGTAGCGGGCCGCGTCCAGCAGCCGGTGGAACTCGTCGTCCTCGATCGCCGTCAGCTCCACCCGGTGGCCCAGGGCCAGGAACTGCTCGGTGGCCAGCCGCTGCACCTTCGGCTCCAGGGCGCCCGTCGCCGCCGTCGAGGCCGACCTCAGCAGCGAGCCGAGGACCCCGGACACCGCGACGAGGAGCAGCGCGGGCGCCGACCCGGTGAGCCGGGCCGTGGTCGGGCCGGCGGCCATGAGGTGGCCGAGGACCGCGTTCACCGCGACCAGCCCGGCCGCCTGGACCAGGCCCCGGCCCAGCTCCGCGCCCAGGACCGTCCGCAGGGCGGGCGCGTCGGCCCGGCGGGCCAGGCGTAACGCGGTGCCCACCATCGCGGGCAGGTCCCGGGCCATCCGCCACAGCCCGAGCCCCAGCCAGGCCCCCTCGTGCTGGTCCCATCCGATGTCGTACGCCAGGGGGCCGCCGAACAGCAGCCGCTCCGACTCCGACACCCCCGCGGCGGCCTCCCCGGCCCCGCGCCCCCACCTCACGAGGCCCTCCCGCGGGCGGGCTCCCGCAGGGCGTCAACCCGGCCGGCGCGCGGGGGCGGCCCGGCGGCCGGCGTACGGTGGCGTTCGAATACGCGGGGGGTCACAGAGCGGTCGGGTACGGGTTCCACGGCATCCTCCGGACGGGCGCACGACTGGCACTGGTGCTCCAAGAACGGCACCGGAGGGAACCCGTAACGGGGAACGCGGCGGCCATCGTTGAACGGATGTTCCCCCGACTCCCGCGCCCCCTGCGGCCGCTGGCCCGACGGCGTTGAAACTCGCTCGAACAGGTCGAGGTCACCCGCCCGGGGGGTTGCGGCCGGGCCGCCGCCGCCGAGGTTTCGGGAAATCGGCCATACCGCGCGGCCGTTGGAATGGGAGACTCGGCCGGACGTTCACGACCCGAGGAGTTCAGGAATGGCAACAGGCGCCCCCGGCGGACCGGATGAGGAAGACCCCGTACGCGGGCAGCGGATCCTCGACCTCCTGGACAAGGCGATCGACCTCCAGAGCCCGCTGGTGCGCAGGAACATCGCCCGGGCCCGCCAGCGGAACCCGGACGCGACACCGGCCCAGGCGATACGCGGCCTGGAGCGGATGTACGTCAGCGCCCTGACGGGGACGGGCGCGGCGGTCGGCGGGGCCGCCGCCGCGCCCGGAGTCGGCACGGGGGTCGCGCTGGCGCTGTCGGCGGGTGAGGCCCTGTCGTCCCTGGAGCTGAGCGCCCTCTTCGCGCTCTCGCTCGCCGAGGTCCACGGGGTCGCCGTCGACGAGCTGGAGCGCCGCCGGACGATCGTGATGGGCATCATGCTGGGCGGGAGCGGCTCCGCCACCATCACCAGGGTCGCGGAGCGGACGGGGCAGCACTGGGGGCGGCAGGTCGTCGCCAAGGTGCCCGTCGAGACGCTGCGGCAGATCAACAAGGTCCTGGGGAGGAACTTCGTCACGAAGTACGGCACCAAGCAGGGGATCATCGTCCTCGGCCGGGTGGCACCGTTCGGGATCGGCGCCGTCATCGGCGGCGGCGCCAACGCCGCCCTCGGCGCCCTCTCCGTCAAGGCCGGCCGCCGGGCCTTCGGCCCGGCGCCGGAGTCGTGGGCCGGGCCGCTGGCGCGGGAGACGGCCTAGGGCCGACAGGCCCTAGCGGTGGAGGTGGCTGGGCCAGTCGGCGGGGACGCGGGCGGCGGGGCCGGGGGCCGGCTGGGTGGCGGGGTGGGCTTCGGGTGGGGCGAGGGCGGGGCCGGACTCGTAGAGGGCGTCGGCGGCGTAGTCCCAGAACCAGGCCTCGCCCGGTTCGAAGCTCCGCACCAGCGGGTGGCCGGTGGCCTTCCAGTGGGCGGTCGCGTGCTGGGCCGGGGAGGAGTCGCAGCAGCCGACGTGCCCGCACAGGGCGCAGCGCCGCAGGTGGAACCACCAGCCGCCGACCGCGTCGCAGTCCCCGCAGCCGGTCCCGCTGGGCGGGACGCCCGGGTCGACGCCCTCGACGCCCGCGGTGGTCTCGTCGCTCTCGTTGGACTCGGTCATGCGGGCTCCTCCGCGCTCTCGGATCCGGTGCCGGCTCCGGTCTCGGTGCCGGGCTGTTCTTCGGGGGCGGTCAGCGGCAGCAGGACCCGGAAGCGGGTGTCGCCGGGGACGGATTCGACCTGGAGGCTGCCGTGGTGCTTGTTGACCACGATCCGCCAGGAGATGTCCAGCCCCAGGCCGGTGCCCTCGCCGACCGGCTTGGTGGTGAAGAAGGGGTCGAAGATGCGGTCGCGGATCTCCTCCGGCACGCCCGGCCCGGTGTCGCGGAACTCCACCAGCAGCCGGTCGCCCTCGCGCGCCGTGCGGACCGTCAGCGTCCCGTCGCCGCCGGCGCTCCCGATGGCGGACACCGCGTTGTCGATGAGGTTCGTCCACACCTGGTTGAGCTCCGCCGGGTAGGCCGGCACCTCGGGCAGGGTGCGGTCGTACTCCTTGACGACCCGCACCCGGCGGCCGATCTTGCCGGAGAGCATCAGCAGCGTGCTGTCGAGGAGTTCGTGGACGTCGGCGACGCGGTGCGGCGCCCGGTCGAGCTGCGCGTACTGCTTGGCCGCGTCCACCAGGTGGGAGATGCGCGTGGTGGAGTCGTCGATCTCGTCCATCAGCAGTTCGGTCTCGACCGTGTAGTTGAGCCAGCCGACCGCCCCCGGCAGGATGTCCTCGGCCACGGTCGCCGCGACCTGCTCCAGCCAGTCGGTGTCCAGCCCGGCCTGGACGAACGTCGGCGCGATCCGCCAGCCCTCCGCGATGCCGTGGTCCTCCAGCCAGTCGGCGAGCTCGTCCTCCCGGTCGGAGGCCTCCAGCGGGCTCAGCGCCGGCGCCTTGGCGACCCGTTCGGCAGTGCGTTCCTGGATCTCGATGAGTTCGGCGAGGGCCTCGCGCGAGTACGGGCCCCGGGCGATGACGGCCAGCTTGTGCCGCATCTTGCCGACCCGTTCGCGCAGCGCCGCCGTCGCCCGGACGGCGGCCGCCGCCGGATTGTTGAGCTCGTGCGTGAGACCGGCCGACAACGAGCCGAGCGCCAGCAGGCGTTCGCGCTGTCCGATGGCCCGCTGGGTGTCCTTCGCCCCGAAGAAGAGGCCCTCCAGCAGGTGCGCCGCCATCGGGAACCACTCCTGCATGATGTCCGCGAACGACTGCGCGGGCAGGACGAAGAACCGCGTCGGCCCGGTCACCCGCATCGAGTTGACGTACGTCTGCGGGACCCGCTCGCCCAGGTACGCCTGCATGGCCCCCGCGTACACCCCGGGCTGGGAGGTCCGGCTCACCTCGACGTCGTCGGCGCCGACCCGCCGGTACATGACGACGGTGCCCTCCAGCATCACGAAGAAGCAGGTGGCCGGCTCGCCCTCGGTGTACACCGGACCGGCCTCGAAGCGCTCCACCCGGCCCTCGGCGCACAGCCGTCCGAGCTGCTCCGGCGAGAGCTTCTCGAACAGGAACAGCGAGCCGATCTCCCGGGGGTCGCAGGACACTTCCCGTTCGCTCATGACTGCTCCAGATACCTATGGACGAGCATGACGGCCATGGCCCCCTCGCCCACCGCGGAGGCCACCCGCTTCGCGGACTGGGCGCGGGCGTCGCCCGCCACGAACACGCCGGGCACGTTGGTCTCCAGGTGGTAGGGCGGCCGGTCCAGCTCCCATTCGGCCGGCGGCCGCCCGTCCGGGGTGAGGTCCGGCCCGGCCAGGATGAACCCGTGCTCGTCGCGCAGCACCGTCCCGTCGAGCCAGTCGGTCAGCGGGGCCGCGCCGATGAAGACGAACATCCACTGGGCGTCGACGAGTTCCGTGGCGCCCGTCACCGCGTCCCGCAGCGCCAGCCGCTCCAGGTGCCCCTCGCCGTGCGCCGCGTCCACGACGGTCCGGGGCCGCACCGTGATGTTCGGGGCCTCCTCGATCTGCTGGATCAGGTAGTGCGACATGGACGCCGTCAGGGACTCCCCGCGCACCAGCAGGGTCACCGACTTCGCGCCCCGCGCCAGGTACACGGCCGCCTGCCCCGCCGAGTTGGCGCCGCCCACGACGTACACGTCCTGCCCCTCGCAGGACGCCGCCTCGGTGAGGGAGGAGCCGTAGTACACCCCGCGCCCGGTCAGGTCCTCGCAGCCCGGGGCCCCGAGCTGCCGGTAGGACACCCCGGTCGCCAGGATGACGCTGTGCGCGGCCACCGAGGAACCGTCGGAGAACCGGACGATCCGCGCCGGCCCGTTGGCCTCCAGCCCCGTCACCTCGCGGGCCGTGAGGATCTCGGCGCCGAACCGGGTGGCCTGGCGCCGGGCGCGCCCGGTGAGCTGCGCGCCGGAGACGCCGTCCGGGAAGCCCAGGTAGTTCTCGATCCGGGAGCTCTGCCCGGCCTGTCCGCCGGTCGCCGACCGCTCGACGAGCACGGTCCGCAGCCCCTCGGACGCCCCGTACACCGCCGCGCCCAGCCCGGCCGGGCCCCCGCCGATGACGACGAGGTCGTAGAACGCGGCCGCCGGGGTGGTCGCGAGGCCCACGCGGGCGGCCAGCTCCGGCACCTCCGGCGCGACCAGCGCCGTCCCGTCGGCGGTGACCACCAGCGGCAGCCGCAGGCCGTCCGCCCCGGCCGCCTCCAGCAGCCGCCGGCCCTCGGGCTCGTCGGAGGAGTACCAGCGGTACGGCACCTGGTTGCGGGCGAGGAACTCCCGCACCTCGGAGGAGGGCGCCGACCAGCGGTGCCCGACCACCTTGGTGGCCGGCACCGGCCGGTGGTCGCTGGAGCGCCAGGCCGTGAGCAGGTCGTCGAGGACCGGGTAGAGCTTCTCCTCCGGCGGGTCCCACGGCTTCAGCAGGTAGTGGTCGAGGTCGACGACGTTGATCGCGTCGATGGCCGCGTGGGTGTCGGCGTACGCGGTCAGCAGCACCCGCCGGGCCCCCGGGTACACGCCGAGGGCCTGCTCCAGGAACTCGACGCCGTTCATCTGCGGCATCCGGTAGTCGGCGAGGATCACGGCGACCAGGTCGCCGCGGAGTTTCAGCTCGCGCAGCGCCTCCAGCGCGGACTCCCCGGACTCGGCGCGCACGATCCGGTACCCGCCGCCGTAGTGCCGCCGCAGGTCGCGGGCGATGGCGCGGGACACCCCCGGGTCGTCGTCCACCGTGAGGATGACGGTCCGCGCCGCGTCGCCGGCCTGTGCCATGCTCCTCCGCCCTGCGCACTCGAGGCGACCGGCGCCCGGGGCCTGCCCACGCCGGCTCCCGCCCATCGTAGGCGCGTTCCCGCGGGACCGCTCGTGCGTAGCCTGGGGCGATTTCTCGCCGCTTGGCATCGTTTCGGACCATTGCGGGACGGCGGGCGGAAAATGTTGAATTCCGTATTCGCGCAGGCACCGGCTCCCCTAGCGTGATCGCATGAGCGAAGATCGTGTCTTCCCGGTTCGGATCATGCGGGATCTGGTGTCGAACGAGGCGTGGGCGGGGCTGACGCGCTATCCCCGGACGTACCAGCCGGGTCGGAGGCTGCTGGAGCAGGGCACCGAAGGCGCCTTCGTGCTCGCGCTGATCAGTGGATTAGTCAAGGTGATCCGCCGGGATCGGGACGGCGCCGAGCGACTGCTGGCCTTTCGGGGCCCCGGAGAGATCCTCGGTGAGATGGCGGTGGAGCATGGGGGTGGTCGGCTGGCCGACGTGTGGACGATGAGCGTGTGCAAAGTGTCAGAAGTGCCGGCCGAAGACTTCCGCCGCTTCGTCGACGATCACAAGCTGAAGGGCTCTCTGGCCGCGCTGGCTATCAACCGCCTGGTGGAGCAGACCGTCGCCCACGACGGAGGCGTGCGCGAGCGCCTGACCGCGGCCCTGCTGCGCCTGGTGGAGGTCTCCCGGGGTGAGGTCTCCTTCTCCCTTACCCGTCAGGAACTGGCGCAGCACATCGGCGTCGGCCGCAAGGCCGTGGCCCAGGCTCTGGAACAGCTCGGACCAGGCCGAGTGCAGGGTGGGAAGGGGCGCATCACGGTCACCGACGTGGCGGCCTTGAAGGCAACCCTGAGCTCCCCCGTGAAGACGTGACGCCGACTGTGACCCGCGTCACGTCTGGTCCGGTCCTCGGGAGCAGACCAGACCCGCGACGGCTGTGAGGCTCGGACGGCACGCCACCGACCACCCCCGTCGTGCCCTGCCCGCTCCGGACGGGCACGGCGGGCTTCGCAGAGGAGTGACCCATGCGCGAGCACCTCGACGGACTGCCACGGCAGAGCGCCGCCCCGTACGCCCGCAGCCGTCCGCTGCCCCCTTACCAGGGCATCCTGGCGGTGGACGCGAAGGGCTTCACCGGACACCCGGCTATCGAGCACGAGGTGATCAGCCGCGCCGTCCCGGAACTGCTCAAGACGGCCCTGGTCCGGGCGGGACTGCCGGAGCTCTGGGCCGAGCGCAAGTTCCCCGCCTCCACCGGCGATGGATACGTCCTCGGGTTCGACCCCTCGCTGATGCCGTTCGTGATCCACCCCTTGCTGCTCACCCTCCAGGAGGTGCTGACCGAGTTCAATGTGCTGTCACACGGGGCAGTGCCCATCAGGCTCCGCGTCAGCCTGAACATCGGCCCGCTCCCGGACACCGGCGACGAGTTCGGCGGGAACGGGACGGCGCGCAACGACACCCACCGCCTGCTCGACTCGCGGCCCGTCAAGGCCGTGCTCGCGTCGCACAGGGAGAACGTCACGCACGTGGCGGCCATCCTCTCCGACCGCTGCTTCGAGGACGCCGTCGCCGGCGGGTACACGGGGCGGCACCCCGACCACTTCGTGGAGGTGGCCGCCACGGTGGACGGCAAGCCGTTTGCCCAGCGGGCCTGGCTCTACGTACCGCAGCCGTCCGGGCCGTTGTACGAGGAGCCCGTGACGGCCGCCGACGGTGCGGAGGCCACGGGCCGGGAGAACGCCCCTTCGTCGAAGACCGACGGGGCGCAGGCCGCCCGCGTGGACTACAGGGCTCCCCACGGCATCATCAACACGGGCACCGTGCACGGCGGCCAGAGCGTCGAGAACCACCGCATCGCCGGGGACTACGTTGAAGGCAACAAGGCCAACCGGGTCCGCGGGTTCCAGGGGGACCAGGTCCGCGGCGACAAGAACCGGAAGAGGTCATGACCGCCGCCGACGAGGAGGCCCCGCCCGCGCTGCCCGGCCCCGAGCGCCCGGCACCTCAGGACGGCCCCGGGGATGTGCCCCTGCCCGCAGACGCGGAGCACGACATCTCCGAGCTCATCCATGCGATCAGCGGGGCGACAGGGTCCGCCGGGCCGTTCGTCTACGCCCCGAACAGCAGTGTCAATACGGGTTCCGTGCACGGTGGCCAACGCGTCCACAACAAGACCTCGGGCGAGCAGCGGGCACGACGGGCCACCAGGGTGCACGAAGGCCCCGTTCCGGACGCCGAAGTCCGAGCCGCCGCCTTCGGGTTCGCGAAGCCCGCCTGGTTCGACAGCGCCGTCGCCGAACTCGAAGGAGGGCTGCTCTTCCTGGCCGGGAGTCCAGGGTCCGGCCGGCGTACCGCGGCTCTCAACCTGCTGCGTGAGTGCTGTGGGGAGGACGGCGCGCTCCGGGCCCTGGACAGTGTCACAGAACTCGACCGGTGGCAGCCCAACGATGCCTCGGCGCGCGGCTACCTCGTGGACGGGCTCTTCCCCTCCCGGCCGCTCGGGCCCGCTGTGCTCGGACACGTGCGCTCTCTGCTGAAGCGCGCGCGAGCGTGCATGGTGATCATCCTGCCCGACGACTCGGCCCTGCTGCGACGCCTCGAACAAGACCTGCACGTCACTCCCGTGACCTGCCAGCCGCCACCTCCGGCGTCGGTGTTCGCCGACCGCCTCGGTGCGGTCGTACCGGAGGAGCGTGAACGGGAGCGTCTGCTGGCCGCACTGGACGGTGATCTGCTGGAGGAGCTCCTGGCCCCCGCGCTGGTACCGGCGGAGGTGGTGGAGCTGGTCACGGCCATCGTCGAAGCCGATGGCGACGCGGAGGCGCTCGGCGACCTCGGCGCGCGGCTGAGCTACCGCGCCGAACAGGAGGTCCCGCAGCTCATCGCCGACCTGCGCAGCGAGCCGGACGCCCTGGCCTTCCTGTTGGCGGCCTGCGTTTACGAGGGACTCGACCACCGCATCGTCGGGGAGGAAGCGTCCCGACTGCTGGAGCTGGCCGAGGGGCGGCTGACGGCCGTACTGCCGGCGACGGACTCCCAGGGCGCCCGAGGCGAGGACCGGCCCAATCCCGACTTCGTCTTCAAGCGCCCCCTGTCGGAGCTCTTGCACGCCGTCCGGGCGGCGAGGCAGCCTCGTGCGATCCGTTCGGAGGGAGCGTACGCGTACCGGGTGGAACCCGTCGCCTTCGTCAGGCACCGGCAAGCCGAGGTCGTGCTGCGGCACGTATGGCGCGAGTACGGATCGCTGTCCGAGCTGCTCGTCACATGGCTGAGCGAGGTGAACAACGACAACGAGCTGACCCGGCCCGTCGGACGTGTCATGGGAATGGCGACGAGCTGGGGAGGCGGACGCCGGGCACTTCACCACGTCCGGGTTCTCGCACAGTCCGAGCGGACCACCAGCCGCCTGATAGCGGCACACGCGCTGGGTATCGCGGCCGAAGACCCCGTGCTGGTCGCGGAGGTGCGCTACCGCCTCCAGCAGTGGAGCATGGCCGTCAGCCCGCAGCTCAGGACCACGGTCGCCTACGCGTGCGCCGCGGAGTTCGGGCTGTCGCGCCCGGACGTCGCGCTGAGGCTGCTCCACCGCCTCATCCGCGGCGCGCGGCCGGGCGACCGGGAGGACGACGGGCAGGCCCGGGTCCAGGTCGCGGTGCGCGCTGCGATCCAGAGCCTGTTCCAAGCGGGCAATGAGGAAACCGTGTTCGGCCGGCTGGTGGAGTGGCTGGATGCGGAAGGGGCCGAAGACGAGCAGCTGCTCATGCTGTTCGGGCAGTTGTTCCAGGCGCCGACGTGGTTCCAGCGACAGCTGGCAGAGGGATCCGCCCACGGCCAATTGATCACGGCGGTGATCCGACGATCGTTGAATTCGGCCGGATCCTTCGACACGACCTGTACAGCACTCTTGCAGTGGGCCGATTGGGGGCGCTGGGACGAAATCGCGGCACAGGCGGTGGAGTATTTGTTCGCCGAACTCGCGCGCTCCATGCGGCACGGCGAATTCCGGCTGTTCGTGGAGATGGAAGAGCACGGTTCCGAGGACTGGGCAGGGCGTGAATCCGCACGCCAAGCCCTCAACAGGTGGCGGAGCGGGAAAACCGGGGAGGCGGCATGAGCGACGAGCCGAGCGAACGTCTCTACTTCCGAGTGGCCAGGTCGCCCTGGCGGGAAATCCTCAGCCACCGCTGGTCGACCGGTCGGGACCACTCCTTGGTGCTCAAGGACGAGGCCGGCAGGTACTTCGTGCTCGGCCGCCGCGGGGATCCGGAGGAGGCCGGCGGATACCTTCCGGCGCTCGACGAGGCGGGCGTCCCCGTTGTGGGCGGCAGCTATGCCGAAACCTTCCACGTCGATGCGGCCGAGCACGTGGACGCCCAGGCCGTCGGTCTTCCGACGGTGTACGGAACGGAATCGGTGGACCTGTGGGTCGCGTGGTGGGTGCACGATCCCGTGCGGGTGGTGCGCACGAAGACGATGCACGGCTGGCACGCGGTGCGCACCCATCTCACCCGCGCGCTGCGCTACTTGGCCGAGGCGCAGGACACGGCGGGCAACGGTCTGGGTGCGCCGGAGGTGATGCAACACCTGGGCGTCGCCCAACGTGTGGAGGAAGCGGGCCTGAGCTACCGGGTGTTCGACGTACGGCTTCGGGAACTCGGAGAGGAACTCCTCCTCGGCCAGGCGGAGAACGCGGGAGTGCGCTACTCCTGGACGACGAGCCGCCGCGGCGAGTACGAGTTCTGCCTCCAGGCGCTTCACGCCGGGCCGGTCTCGCTGGCCGCGCTCTGGCTGCTCAGGCACCCCGATCAGGTACGTCAGGTGCTGGACTGGTCGGTCGACCACCAGGATCTCCTCAGTCCTCCGCGTACGGACTGGCAAGAGGAATTGGCCTCGCTGCTGGGAACCCTGACCGAGCAGGAACGCAAGGAGATCTCCTACCTCTTGCGTGACCGAATCTCCGCTCTGGGGCGCCAGGTCCCCGGTGGGATCGTCTGACCTGGAGAAAACGAGAACCTGTCCGAATAAGCGGGTGTGTCGCCGATGGCGGCACACCCGCTCTTTTTTCGTTTCGCGAGTGCCGCTCTCCGTATGGCTCCTTCCCTGTGAGCACGGTCACTTGGCGTGGGGGCTTCGGGACCCGACAGCTCGGCACGGATGCGGGAGCCTCAAGTCGTCCAGGAAAGGACGTGCGAGGAAGCATCGGGCGTCCCGATCGATAGGAAGGGCGACATGCGGGAAAATCAGGTTCATCCGGCGGGATCCCAGGCCGTGCCGGACGACGCGCGGGAGCCGGCGGTCTCGCCCAGGACGGTGCTGAAGGCCGATCGGGGGATCATCAACACCGGCACTGTTCACGGCGGTCAGCACCTGACGGTCACGGAGAGCCTCCAGCACCCGGTTCAGGGAGCCGAAGGTGACGTTTGAGGGACTCGGGCCCGGGGACATCGAGGCCCTGGCCACCGCGCTGTCCGCCCAACCGGGGACGACGATCGTCGCACCGAACAGCACCGTCAACACTGGCCTGATGACCGGCGGGCAACGCCACACGGTCTCCGGTGCCCCGGGCGGCTACCCCGGCACGACGCCGCCGCGTCAGGGCCCCGTACGCCCGGAGACGTTGAAGGCGTTGAGGCGTCGCTTCGTGCCACCGCCCGGCTTCGAGGCGGCGCTCACGGCGCTCGATTCCGGAATCTGCGTGCTCATCGGAGAGCCGGGCACCGGTCGCGAGACCCACGCCCTTGGCCTGCTGGCCCACGGCAGGCCGGATCCCGTGCTCATCCAAGTGGACGGGGCGACGGACCTCACCCGGTGGGGTCCGATGCCCCCTGGAGTGCACGGCTACCTGATGATGGAGCCTCCCGATCCGTTTACGCTCCGTGCCTGGGACCTGTCGCGGCTGGAAGCGCTGCTGGAGGCGGCTCAGGCACGGCTCCTCATCGTGCTGGAGGACGCGCCCGGCCTCGCCACCGCTCTCGCCGACCGGTTGGGCGCGCCGGTGCTGAAGCACCTGCCGCCCGATCCGCGGCAGGTCTTCGCCACCCATTTCACGGAGGCATGCCCGGGCGAGGAGGCCGGGGCGGAGCTGCTGCGGTCGCTGGGACCCGGTCTCGTGGACGAGCTGCTGCCCGACGACCTGCCGCCCCGCTTCGCGGCGCAGGCCGCGGAGGCCGTGGCCCGGTCGGCCACGGCCGACGGTACATCCCGTAGCGGTGTGCTGGACCTCCTGGTCCGTGCGGAGACGCCCGGACTCGTGGCACGGGCACTGGAGGACCCCGTCGTCTTCGCCCACCTGTCGTCGCTGAGCGTATTCGGCGGTCTTGAGCGCGGAGTCGTGGTGGACCGGGCGGCCGATCTGTCGGGGCTGATGAGCGGGGGAGCGGAGTCGGCCGCCGTTCGGCAGCGAACTCTGCCGGGGACCCTGCGCCTCCTCGGAGCGCGCTGCACACCGAGGGCGGAGACGGATGCGGTGGACACTGCGGCCTTCTTCTGGCCGGCCGTGGGCGAGGCCGCCTGGAAGGTCCTGTGCCGTGAACACCCCGACCTGCTCGCCCTCGTGCACCTCTGGCTCGCCGAGACCGAAGGAGTCTCCGACCAGGTCGACCGGGCCGGGCGGGCGCTCGCGGCGCTGGCCGCGGCGACCGGAGGCAGGTCCCTGGACCTGCTGCGCGAGCTTGCACTGGACCCGCGGCCCGCGTCGGTCGAGGTAGCCGCCCGGTGCCTCGCCGCTTGCTTGCACGAGGCGCCCGCGGCGGCCGGCGCGGAAGAACTCCTGGAGGAGTGGAGCTCCGCACCCGAGCCGGCGTTGCGCAGAGCCGTGGCGTACGCATGCCGCTCGGAGCGCGACGGCCTGATGGCGGAGCCGTCCCTTCGCCTGCTGCACAAGGTCATGCAGGCGTTGGGCGACGACGGGGAGGACGTGGGTGTCGCCCTCGCGCTCGCCGAAGCGCTGGTCCACCACTTCGCCGAGGGAGCGCCGGCCACGAGGCAAGCCGTCCTGCACGCAATGTGCGACTGGGCCCTCGCCGACGGCGTGCCCGGTCAGTTGGTGGCGCTCGTCTTCCCCGCGCTGGCGGGTACGGACCTCGCCTGGTGCGGCAGCCAGATCCTCGCGGGCTCGGAAAGGGCCTCGGCGGTGGTGGAACTGACCGCGCACGCTCTGAACGAGTCGATCTCCTACCCCGCGATGCGCGACGTCCTCCTCTTGTGGTGCCACGAGGCGCACTCCGCGGCGCGGCCGGACGAGGCGCTGGAGGGCCTCGTCACGGGCCTGGTGGATTCCCGGCAACCCGGGTTCCTCCGCTGGCTCCTTGCCGCTGAACGGAGCCGGGACGGCATGCCCGGCAGGGAACTGGCCGGGCGGCTGCTGGACGTATGGCGCAGCAAGGCCCCGACCTCACACACGGACTGAAGGAGCAACCGATGTCACTTCCCCCTCACCCGGGACTCTTCGCGGTTGTCGAGCGGCAGTGCGCGGGCCGCAATCCAGCGCCGGAACTGAGGATTTCCGAGGCCGCGGGCGGCGAAGACGTCCCGATCAGCCTGGAACAGGCACGTCACGCCCTGTACGACCGCTCCGTGGACCCCTCGGCGCGCACCGGGCTGTGGCAGCAGGTCGCAGAACGCGGACGTCTCGACGCCGAGCAGTCCGAATGGCCTTTGGCCGTCGTGTGGCTGGGGCTTCCCGGGCTGCGCCGTACCGCGTTCAGGATCACCCGTAACCTCCGCGCCGACCGCGCGGACGTCGAAGCCGAACTCGTCACCTGCTACCTCGAAGCACTGGCGGAAACCGACGCGGACACCCCCGAACCCGGCAGCCGGATCCTGCGCTCGGCCTGTACCCGCGCGTGGTCCACCTGGCGCAAGACCCTCCCCGAGCTCGCGACGGAGGGTGTGGGCGGAACCGAGGGAATTCCTGTCGGCATCGACCCGCAGGGCCTCTGGCAGGTGGACTACGACCCGTCCCCCGGCTCGTCCGGACTCTTGGCGGGTCTGCGGATCACCGTCCCGGCCCACCGGGTCGAAGGAGTGCGGATCGGCGCACTGGCCCAGGCGTGGGGTCTGGCCGACACGGTCACTGGGGAGCGGATCCCGAGCCGCCGCCCGGTAGGAGCCGTCTCCCTCCGGCGGTGCGGGGGCGGGCGATGACCCAGCACATCGAGCCGACCCTCACCTTCCGCGAGATCTTCAACCTTCCGGTCAGCGTGGATCTGAGGACGGCCGCCCGGGCGTTCGGCATGTGCCGGGCCACGGCGTACAAGCTCATCGCCCTTGAGGCCTTCCCCTGCGAGACGGTCCGGGTCGGCGGCCGCCACCGCGTCCTCACCGTGAACCTGCTGCGCGCTCTGGGCATCGAGGAACGGCCCGTATTCGCCGACGAGATCGCGGACGGAGTGGCGCTCACCCTCTTCGACTGAATCCGCCCGCCAGGGCACATCCACGAACATCCACGAACATCCACGAAGGAGCCTGCAATGCCCACCTGCCTCACCATCGGAGTGACCTCGCGGTCCGCGGACTTCCACGAAGATGTAGTGCTGCCCACATGCGACCGGTTCGGTCTCACCGTCCTCCGGGCGGACGAATTGACGGCCGCGGGCCTGCCCGCGGACCAGCTGCTGCGCCTCATCGCCGAAGCGGACGTCGTCATCGCGGACCTCACCGGTTCCGACGGTGCGATGTCCTTCGGGCTGGGCATGAGGCACGCGCTCGGCCGGTGCACCGTTCACGTCACCGAAGGTGCCGACAGCCCTCTCGTGGCCGGCGGGATCCCGTCGGTCGAGCTGCCGTCTCGGCGCGCCGACGCCGACGTGGCGCGCGGACAGCTCGACGCCGTACTGGCCGGCGCCTTCCCGGAGGCCCCGCCGGTGGCTCAGACGACCACCCCCGTAGCACTGACCTACGAGGGTTCCGGAAGCGGGGACGCGGAGGAGACGGAGGAGGACGAGGACGCCCCCGGCCTCTTCGACCTGCTCGCCGAGGCGGAGGCCCAACTGGAAGCGATCTCGGGTGACATGGAGGACGTGGACTGCGCCCTGACGGACCTCGGGGCCATGATGGAGCTTGTCGCCGAGGACATGGTCCGTGCCAGCCATCCCGGTGCGTCGATGAGCGCCAAGCTGGCGGTGGTCAAGCGGATGGCCAAGGCCATCGACGGCCCCGCGGAGGAGCTCGAAGCCGCGGCCGAACGCTTCGCCGGGCGCATGCAGTTCGCCGTCGTCGCCTTCGGGGCGTTCCTGGAGTGGGCCGCGAACACCCCGCGCAGTGAATGGCCGGAGGGCGTGACCGGGTTCCTGGACCAGGTGGTCGGCACCTCCGGGGACATCGAGACGGCCACGGGCGGCTATCGGGAGGCGATGGCGTTGATGGAACTGTTCGCCACCTCCAGCCGGCACCTGCGTCGTCCTGTCCGGCGGATCGGCGCGTCCCTCCAGACGCTGTTCCGGAGCGTGGCCGTGTTCGAGGAGTGGCGGGACACGGCCGAGGAACTCAAGAGGGCTTGACCGAAACCGCATTGCCCGGGGGAGACGGAGGAGCCGGCCGGAGGGATGGAAGCGCCCAGGAAGGCCGGTCCTTCCCGGGCGCTTCATCCGTGTGGGGCCAGGAGGAGGTCCGGGGGGCCCGGGAGGGGGCGGCCGAGGAGGGTGCGGAGGGTGGCGTACGCCGTGGTGTCGCCGGCCAGGACTCCGCCGAGGAGGGTGCCGGTGGAGGCGTCGAGGACCAGCTTCGCGTAGCGGGAGCCGCCGCGGTCGGTGCGGATGAACTCCAGGGCCCCCGCGGTCCGGGCGTGGGCGTCGCCGAAGCTGCCGACCTCCACGCCGAGCAGCTTGAGCTTGGTGGACAGGTCGGGGTCGGTGAAGGCCGGGCCGGGGTCGTCGCCGGTCAGGTCCCGGGCCACCAGCTCGGCCATCCGGTAGCCGGGGCCGACGAGCCCGTGGCAGCGGCCCTCGACGGCGGCGCAGTCCCCGACGGCCCGGATCCGCGGGTCGGCGGTCCGGCAGCGGGCGTCGACCAGGAAGCCGCCGCGTTCGCCGGTGGCCAGGTCCGCTCCGGCGGCGAGCTCGTCGCGGGGGCGGACGCCGGTGGAGAAGACCACGAGGCGGGCGTCGAGGACCTCGCCGTCGGCGAGGGTGACCGAGCGGACCCTCCCGTCCGGCCCGGGGTCGACGGAGCGCAGGCCCACCCCGCAGCGCGGCCGGACGCCGAGGCCGTCCACGAGCCGGCCGAGCACCTGGCCGCCGCCCTCGTCCAGCTGGACCGCCATCAGCCAGGGCGCCGCCTCCACGACCTGGGTCTCCATGCCCAGGGCCGCCAGCGCCCCCGCCGCCTCCAGCCCGAGCAGCCCGCCGCCGACCACCACCGCGGGCCCGCCGGGGCGGGCGGCCGCGCGGATCGCGGCCACGTCGTCGAGGGTGCGGTAGACGTGGCAGCCGGGCAGGTCGTGCCCGGGCACGGGCGGGACGAAGGGGCGGGCGCCGGTGGCGAGGACCAGGGCGTCGTAGCGGGTGGCGGAGCCGTCCGCGCAGACGACCGCGCCCGCCTCCCGGTCGATCCGCACCGCCGGCCGCGACAGCCCGAGCTCGACGTGCCCGTCACCGGCGAACGAGGCCCCCTCCAGCGAGAGCTCCGCCGCGTCGGCGCCCCGCGCGTACGCGGAGAGCCGGATCCGGTCGTAGGCGGGCCGGGGCTCCTCGGCGAGGACCACGATCCGCCAGGCACCCTCCCGGTCGCGGGCCCGGACCTCGCGCACCAGCCGGTGGCCGACCATGCCGTGGCCCACCACGACGAGCACCCGCCTCATGACACCGTCTCCTCTCGTGTCCCCGCCCCGGACCAGGCCTCGCAGCGGACGCGGACCTCCTCGGCGCAGCCCCCGCAGCCGGTCCCGGCGCGGGTGGCGGCCGCCAGCGCGGCGGCCGTACGGGCCCCGGCACGCCAGGCGGCCTCCAGGGCGTCACCGGTGACGTTGTTGCAGTGGCAGACCAGGGCCGTACCGGGCGGCGGACCGGCCTCGTAGCGGGGCGCCTCGCCGAGCAGCAGTGCGAGCCGGTCCACCGGTACGGGCTCGCCCCGCTGGTGCAGCCGCACCACCCCGGCGGCGGCCCGGTGCAGCCCGATGAGCACCGCCCCGGTCAGCCGCCCGGCCCGCAGGGACAGGCGGGCGTAGCGGCCGGCGGCGGCGTCCCCGAGGACGACGGTCTCGTCCGCCCCGGCCGTCGTACCGACCCGCAGCAGGTCCAGCTCGGGAGCCTTCAGCCGCAGCACGCCCCGCGCGCCGGGGTGCCGGCCGTCGCCGTCCGTGAGCAGCAGGGCGAGGGTCTCCGCCTGCTCCCAGGCGGAGGCGAAGCCGCCGGCCGGCAGCCGTCCGGTGGGCCCCGGGGCGGCGTCGGGACCGTACCCGCCGCCGTCGAGGGGCTCGGCGCAGTCGCCGATCGCGTACACCCGGGCGGCGCTGGTGCGCAGCCGGTGGTCGACGAGCACGCCCGAGCGGACCGCGAGTCCGGCCGCCCGGGCCAGCTCCACCCGGGGGCGCGCCCCCACGCACAGCAGCACCTCCGCGGCCTCCACCCGGCTCCCGTCGTCCAGGGCGAGGGCCGCACCGGCCTCCTCGCGCGCGGCGACGGTCCGGCCGAGGCGCAGGTCGAGGGAGAGGGCCCGCAGCCGGCCCGTCACGGCCTCGCCCGCCCGCGCGTCCAGGTGGCGGTCGAGCGGGTGCGGCCCTCGGTGCACGAGGACCACGGGCCGCCCGCGCCGGCGCAGCGCCAGGGCGGCCTCCACCCCCAGCACCCCGCCGCCCACGACCGCCACGGGACCGCTGCCCGAGGCGAGCCGCGCCGCGTCGGCGAGGGTGCGCAGCGGCCGGACCCCGGGCGCGAGCCGCCCGTCGGCCTCCCGCGCCCAGCCCGGGCCGGGGAGCACGGGCGCGGCGCCCGTCGCCAGGACGAGCCGGTCGTACGGGTGGGCGGCCCCGTCGGAGGTGCGCACCAGGCGCCGGCGCGGGTCGACGGAGACGGCCCGGACCCCGAGCCGCAGGGCCGTCCCCGGCGGCGGGTCCGGCAGCCGCAGCGCCCGTACGGGCAGGGTCCCGTCGAGGACGGCCGTCAGCAGGGGCCTGCCGTAGGCGGGTTCGGGTTCGGCGCCCAGCACGGTGACGGCGTACGGGCCGGGCCGGCCGAGCCGTTCGACGAGCCGGTGCGCGGCCGGCCCGTACCCGATGACGACGAGCCGCTCGCCGTGGACCGGGCCGCTCACCGGGCCGCCTCCAGCCGTACGGCGCACACCTTGAACTCGGGCATCCGGCTGCGCGGGTCGAGCGCCGCGCTGGTGAACAGGTTGGCCCGTCCGGCGCCCGGGAAGTGGAAGGGGACGAACACGGTGTCGGTCCGCATCGAGGCGTCGCAGCGCACCTCGGCCACCACCTCGCCGCGCGCCGAGACGACCCGGGCCGACTGCCCGTCGGTGAGGCCGGCGCGGGCCGCGGTGTCCGGGTGGACCTGTACGAAGGGGGCCGGGGCGGCCTCCAGCAGCTCGGGGACGCGGCGGGTCTGCGCCCCGGTCTGGTAGTGGGCCAGGATGCGTCCCGTGGTGGCGTACAGGGGGAAGGCCGGGCCGGGCCGTTCGGCGGAGTCGCGGTGTTCGACGGGGGTGAAGCGGGCCCGGCCGTCGGGGTGGGCGAACCGGTCGAGGAACATCCGCGGGGTGCCGTCTCCGCCCTCGGGGCAGGGCCAGTGCAGGGCCTCGCCGGCGTCCAGCCGGTCGTAGTCGACGCCGGAGTAGTCGGCGGGGGCGCCCCGGGTCGCGGCGCGCAGCTCCTCGAAGATCTCGCGCGGGGCGTCCGGGTAGCGCGCGGCGGGCTCGCCCAGCCGGACGGCCAGGGCGCGCAGTACGGCCGGGTCGGGCAGGACGCCCGGGGGCGGGTCGAGGAGGCGGTGGCGGCGCAGCACCCTGCCCTCCAGGTTGGTCACCGTGCCCTCCTCCTCGGCCCACTGGGTGACGGGGAGGACCACGTCGGCGGCGAGGGCCGTCTCGGAGGGGACGAAGTCGGCGACGACGAGCAGGTCGAGGGCGGCCAGCCGCTCGGCGATCCGGCCGGCGTCCGGGGCGGAGACCACCGGGTTGCAGCCGAACACGAGCAGGGCGCGGGGGCCGCCCGGGCCGCCGATCGCGTCGAGGAGCTCGTACGCGCTGATGCCCGGGCCCGGGAGCCGGTCGGGCTCGACGCCCCACACGGCGGCGACCCGGGCCCGGGCGGCCGGGTCGGTGATCGAGCGGTAGCCGGGCAGCTGGTCGGCCTTCTGGCCGAGTTCGCGCCCGCCCTGGCCGTTGCCCTGTCCGGTGAGGGTGCCGAAGCCGCGGCCGGGGCGGCCCGGCAGGCCCAGGGCGAGGGCGAGGTTGGCGAAGGCGGCGACGGTGTCGCTGCCCTTGCTCTGCTGTTCGGCGCCCCGCCCGGTCAGCACGTAGGAGCGGCGGCCGCCGGCCAGCATGCGGACGGCCGTGCGCAGGTCGGCGGCGGAGACCCCGGTCACCGTCTCGACGCGTTCGGGCCACCAGGACGAGGCGCGGGCCCAGGTCTCGTCGAAGCCGCTCGTGCGCTCGGAGACGTACGCCTTGTCCAGCAGCCCCTCGGTGACGGCCAGGTGCAGCAGGCCCAGGGCCAGGGCGAGGTCGGTTCCGGGGGCCGGGCGCAGGTGCAGGGCCGCTGCGGCGGCGGTGCGGGTGCGGCGGGGGTCCACCACGATCAGGTCGGCCCGGTCGAGGTGGCGCATCAGGGGCGGCATGGTCTCGGCGGGGTTGGTGCCCGCGAGGAGGACGGTCTCGGCGTCGTCGAGGTCCGTCACCGGGAAGGGCAGTCCCCGGTCCACTCCGAAGGCGGCCGTCTGGGCGACGGCGGCCGAGGCCATGCAGAAGCGGCCGTTGTAGTCGATGCGGCTGGTGCCGAGGGCCAGCCGGGCGAACTTGCCGAGGAGGTAGGCCTTCTCGTTGGTGAGCGCGCCGCCGCCCAGGACGGCGACGGAGTCGGGGCCGTGGGCGGCGCGCAGGGAGCGCAGCCGGCCGGCGACCAGGTCCAGGGCCTCGTCCCAGCCGCCCGGGGCGAGCCGCCCGGCCGCGTCGCGGACGAGCGGGGCGGTGAGCCGGTCGGGGGCGCCCAGGACGGCGGCGGCGGTCCAGCCCTTGTGGCACAGGCTGCCCCGGTTGGCGGGGAAGGCCGGGTCGGGCTGGGCTACGACGGCGCCGCGCGCTCCGGTGAGGAGGGTCCCGCACTGGAGGGCGCAGTAGGGGCAGTGGGTGGCCGTGGGCCGTTCGGGTGAGGGGGCGGAGGGGGTGGAGGGGGCGGAGAAGTCCGGGGGGTCGGCGGGGGAGGAGGGCGGTTCGGTCTCGGGCACGGGGCACACGTCCGTCCGGGGGAGGCACAACGGACAAAATCAACGGTTCGGCACTTCCCGAGGCAGTGTTTTGATACGCCATAGGAAATCCCAAATCGTCACCAACCCGGCAAATCAGACCCAACTCCCGCCCCGGGACCTCAGCCGCTGAAGGAACCGTGCCGCCCGGCCCCGGAGGCGAAGCGCGCGGCGCCCGCGAGGGTCTCGCCCGCGGACAGCGGCACCATCCCGTGCCGCAGTTCGTTGGCCAGCGCCTCGGGCTCGGCCAGTCCGTGCTGCTCCCGCACGGAGAGCCGGTCGTGGCGCAGGCACAGCTGCGGGAAGGCGGCGATCTCCCGCGCGAGCTCCTCCGCCGCCGCACGGGACCGCCCGGGCGGTACGAGCCGGTTGGCCAGCCCGATCGCGTGCGCCTCGGCGGCCGGGACCGGACGGCCGGTCAGGATGAGGTCCATCGCCCGGCTCTCGCCGATCAGGCGCGGCAGCCGCACCGTGCCCCCGTCGATGAGCGGTACGCCCCAGCGGCGGCAGAACACCCCGAAGACCGCGTCCTCCTCCACCACCCGCAGGTCGCACCAGAGGGCCAGCTCCAGCCCGCCGGCCACGGCATGGCCCGCGACGGCCGCGATCACCGGCTTCGTGAGCCGCAGCCGGGTCGGCCCCATGGGCCCGTCGCCCCCGGGCTCCACCCGGTTGCCGCTCGCGGTGCCGACGGCCTTGAGGTCGGCGCCCGCGCAGAACGTCCCGCCCTCACCCCACAGCACCGCGACCGCCGCCCCCTCGTCGGCCTCGAACTCCCTGAAGGCGTCGGCCAGTCGCCGGGCGGTGGGCCCGTCCACGGCGTTGCGGGCGGCGGGCCGCGACAACACCACGGTCGTCACGGCCCCTTCACGCTCGACGCGGACGGCGGGGGACTGGGGGGTGTCGGTCATGGCGGCATTCTCGCCCGGCCGCCGCGCGCCCACCAGGCCCTCTCCGCCCGCCCGGGCCGCCCTCAGCCGACCCGCCGCGCACCCGCCGACGGGACGGCCTCCAGCGCGGCCGGGGCCCGGAAGCCGGCCTGCGCGAAGGCGTCCGTCACGGCCGCGGTCACCCGGGCGGTCTCCCCGGCCCGCACCAGGGCGATCACCGAGCCGCCGAAGCCGCCGCCCGTCATCCGGGCCCCCAGGGCGCCCGCCGCCACGGCGGCCTCCACCGCGAGGTCCGTCTCCGGGCAGGAGGTCCCGTAGTCGTCGCGCAGCGAGGCGTGACCCTCCGTCAGCACCGGCCCCAGGGACTCGGGTTCGCCCGCCGCCAGCCGGGCCACGGCCCGCTCCACACGGGCGTTCTCGGTGACCACGTGCCGGACCAGCGGTACGAGTCCGGCCGGGAGGCCGCGCAGCGCCCCGGCGAGCTCCGCCTCCGCGAGGTCCCGCAGGGCGGGCAGGCCCAGCAGCCCCGCCGCCCGTTCGCAGCCGGCCCGCAGCGCCGCGTACGCCCCGTCGGCCAGGTCGTGCTTGACGCGGGTGTCCAGCACCAGCAGCCGCAGTCCGTGCCCCCCGAGGTCGAAGGGCACCTGGCGGACCTCCAGGCTCCGGCTGTCCAGGTGCAGGGCGCTGCCCCGCGCGCAGCACACCGAGGCCATCTGGTCCATGACCCCGCAGGGCACCCCGGCGAAGGCGTTCTCGGCGTACTGGGCCACCCGGGCCAGCTCCGGCCGCCCCAGCCCCAGCCCGTACAGCTCCTCGTAGGCGACGGCCACCACGCACTCCAGCGCCGCCGACGAGGACAGCCCGGCCCCCGGCGGGACGGCGCTGTCCAGGTGCAGGTCCGCGCCGCCGACGGGCAGTCCCCGCTCGCGCAGCGCCCACACCACCCCGGCGGGATACCGGGCCCAGCCGGGCACCGAGCCCGGGGCGAGGTCCGCCACCCGCAGCTCGGTGACCCGCCCGTCGCCCTGGGCGCTGTGCAGCCGCAGCAGCCCGTCCGCGCGGCGCCGGACGGCCGCCAGGGCGGCCTGCGGAAGCGCCATCGGAAGGGCGAACCCGTCGTTGTAGTCGGTGTGCTCGCCGATCAGGTTGACCCGGCCCGGAGCCGCCCAGACCCCCTCGGGGGCGCGGCCGTGGATCCGTTCGAAGTCCCGGCGCACCCGCTCGGGACCCCGGCCCGCCCGGGCGTTCACCGGGCCTCCCGCAGCCGGCGCGCCGCCGTCTCCGGCGCCACGTCGTTCATGAACGCGTCCATCCCGGACTCCGTCCCGGCCAGGTACTTGAGCTTGTCGGCGGTCCGCCGGACGGTGAACAGCTCCAGGTGCAGCGCCAGTTCCTCCCCGCCCGTCAGCGGGGCCTGGTGCCAGGCGGAGATGTACGGGGTGGGCTCCGCCAGCCCGAAGAGCCCGTCGAAGCGGCGCAGCAGGTCCAGGTAGAGCCCGGGGAACTCGGCCCGCTCCGCCTCGTCGAGGCAGGTCAGGTCGGGCACGCGGCGGTGCGGGTAGAGGTGGACCTCGTAGGGCCAGCGGGCGGCGTACGGGACGAAGGCCGTCCAGTGCTTCCCGGCCCGCACCACCCGCCCGGTGGCGGCGCGGGCCTCGGCGAGGAGGTCCTCGAAGAGGTTCCGCCCGGTGGCCGCCCGGTGCGCGGCGGCCGCCGCCAGGTGCTTGGCGGTGCGCGGGGCGGGGACGGTGAAGGCGTAGACCTGGCCGTGCGGATGGGGCAGGGTGACGCCGATCTCCGCGCCCCGGTTCTCGAAGCAGTACACCTGCGCCACCCCCGGGCGGGCGGAGAGCGCGGCGGTCCGGTGGGTCCAGGCGTCCAGCACCAGCCGGGCCCGCCCGGGCGTGAGGTCGGCGAAGCCGGCCCCGTGCTCGGGGGTGAAGCAGACCACCTCGCAGCGCCCGGCCGCCCCGGACAGGGAGGGGAAACGGTTCTCGAAGACGGCCACCTCGTAGTCGGCGGCCGGGATCTCGCTCTGCCGCCCGTCCCGCGAGGGGCACAGCGGGCAGGCGTCGGCGGGCGGCTGGTAGGTGCGGGTCTGGCGGTGGGCGGCGATGGTCACCCAGTCGCCGGTGGCCGGGTCCCGGCGCAGCTCCGGGCTGTTCTCGACGCGGTCCAGGGGGCGCCGGTCCTTCGCCGTGCGGTCCCGGCCGGGCGCGGTGTCGTAGTAGATGAGCTCGCGGCCGTCCGCGAGCTCGGTGACGGTCGTGTACACGTCCTCGCCTGTCTGTGGGAGTGCGCGGGCAGCGGTCAGGATACGGCCGGCCGCCGCGCGCCCTCCCACCGGACCGGGGGAGGGGGCGCGGCAGTCCGCGCCCGCTCCCGGGGGTCCGGGGTCAGGGGGTCGTCTTGCCCACCTCCAGGTCGGCGGTCGGGTCCTTGACCCGGCCGCCGGGCGGGCCCGCCGGGGCACTGGTGTTGTTCTCCGGCTTCGGGTCGCGGGTCAGGGCGGAGACGGTGGCGGTGTTGCGGATGTCCCGGCCGTCGCCGGTGTAGTCGGCGTCCAGCTTCACCTTGATCACCCAGGTCACCGAGGCGCCCGGGGCCAGCTTCGGCAGCGTGCCGCAGGTCACCGTGCGCCCGGCCGAGCAGCCGGGGTCGCCCGAGACGAAGCTCAGTTCCGTCGGAAGGGTGTCGGTGACGGTGATCTGCTCGGCCTGCGAGGGGCCGTTGTTGACCACGGTGAGGGCGTAGTCGAAGGTCTCGCCCGGGGCGATCGGCTCGGTCTGGACCGCCCGCTTGGTGAGGGCGAGGTCCGCGGCCGGGGCGGCGACGCTCCCGCCGGGCACGGTGGCGGTGTTGGAGTCGTTCTCGCTCGCCGGGTCGATGTTGTCGGCGGTCACCCGCGCGGTGTTCTTCAGGTCGCTGCCGTCGCCGTTGTAGGCCGGGTCCACCTTGACCGTGAGCAGGTACTCGACGGTCTCGCCGACCTTCAGCGGGGTGGCGCGCCGGCAGGAGACGACGTGGCCGGAGACCTCGCAGCCGGCCGGCGAGGAGTTCACGTACGACAGGCCCTCGGGGAGGCTGTCGGTGAGCTTGACGTTGAAGGCGTCGGCCGAGGGGCCGTTGTTGGTGACGCGGATGCGGTAGTCGAACACCTCGCCCGGCGTCGGCGCCTTGGCGCCCACGGCCTGCTTGGTCACCGCCAGGTCGGCGGTCGGCTTGTTGACTCTGCTGCCGGGCAGCCCGGCCGGGCTGCTGGTGTTGTTCGCCGGGCGCGGGTCCTTGGTGGTGGAGGTGGCCGTCGCGGTGTTGCGGATGTCGGAGCCGTCGCCGGTGTAGGTGCTGTCCAGGCGGACCGTGAAGCGCCAGGTCTTGGACGCCGTCGGCTCCAGCACGGCCACCGGGGCGCAGGTCACCGTGCCGTCCTCGGCGCGGCAGCCGTCCGGGGAGGACACGAAGGCCAGCTGGGCGGGCAGCTTGTCGGTGACCGTGGTGTTCAGGGCGCGGGAGGGGCCGTCGTTGGTGGCGGTGACCACGTACTCGAAGGTCTGCCCGGGGGCGATCGGGGTGTCGGTCGCCGGGCGCTTGGAGGTCCAGACGTCGGCCTGCGGCTCGGTGACCCCGCCGGGCGGCAGCACGGGGCGGGAGGTGTTGTCGGCGGGCTCGGGGTCCTTGGAGGCGGAGGAGGAGGTGGCCGTGTTGTGCAGGTCGGAGCCGTCGCCGGAGTAGGCCGCGTCCAGCTTCACCTTGAACCGCCACACCACCTCGGCCCCCGGCACCAGCCGGGCCAGCGGGCCGCAGGTGACGTTCCGTCCGGAGGCGGTGCACGGGTCGGCGGAGGAGACGAACGTCAGCCCGTCCGGCAGGGTGTCGGTGACCGTGACGTTGCGGGCGTCCGACGGCCCCTTGTTGGAGGTGCGGACCTCGTACTCGAACTCCTGGCCCGGCACCGTCGGCCCGGCCCCCAGCGGGGTCTTGACGGTGGCCAGGTCCGAGACCGGGTCGAACGGCCCCGGCGGGATGACCGGCTTGGGGGTGTTGTTGTCGGGCGTCGGGTCGGTGGCGTCCGAGCTGCCGGTGGCGCTGTTGCCCAGGTCGGAGCCGTCGCCCTGGTAGGAGGCGCTGAGCCGGGCCTGGAAGGTCCAGCTCTTGCGCTGGCCCACGCCGAGCTGTGGCTCGGGGCCGCAGGTGACGGTCTGCGCGGTGGCCGTGCAGCCGTCGGAGGAGCCCACGAAGGTGATCCCGGCGGGGAGCCGGTCGCGCGCCGTCACGTTCCGGGCCACCGAGGGGCCGTGGTTCACGGCGGTGAGGGTGTACGTGATGATCTCGCCCGGGGCCCGGACGGTCCGTGCCGTCACCTCGATGTGCGGACCCGCCGGAGCGGCGGCGGGCCGGCCGGCGGGGGCCGCGGCGGCCACGGCGGGCGGGGCGGTCCACAGGGGTGCCGCGCAGATCAGCGCGGCCGTGGCCCACGCGGCGGGCCGCCGGCCGGGGGTGCTCGTCATCGCATCGTTCCGTTCGTGGGGAGTCGGCCGTACAGGGGGGTGTACGGAAATCCGGGGTGGGGCGGGTGGCGGGGGCGGGCGGCTCCGGGTCAGCCCGCCTTCGCCTCCTTCGTGAGCTCGAGGTCCGACGTGGCCGGGCGGACGCCGCCGCCCGGCGGGCCGGCCGTGCCGCTGTTGTTGCCCGGTACGGGGTCGGCCGTGTCCGCCGAGGCGGTGGCGGTGTTGGTCAGCCCCGTGCCGTCGCCCTCGTAGGCGGGGTCCAGCCGGACGGTGAAGGTCCACGTCACGCTCTCGCCCGGGGCCAGCTCCGCCCGCGGACCGCAGGTCAGGGTGGCGGCCGCGGCCGTGCAGCCGTCGGCGGGGGCGGCGAGGGCCAGGGCGGGCGGCAGCGGGTCGGTGATCCGCACCCGGCGGGCCGTGGACGGGCCCGCGTTGCGCACCGTCACCCGGTAGCCGAAGGTCTCCCCGGGAGCCACCCGCTCCGTGGTCGTGGCCTCCTTCACGGTCGACAGGTCGGCCTCGGCCACGGGGGTTCCGCCCGGCGGACCGGCCGCCGCGCTGGTGTCGTTCGCGGGCTGCGGGTCGGGGACGGCGTGCCGGACGGTCGCGGTGTTGCCGAGGTCGGAGCCGTCGCCCGTGTACCCGGGGTCCAGCCGGACCCGGAAGGTCCAGGTGGTCTGCGCGCCGGCCGCCAGGAGGGCCCGGCCCGGACAGGCCAGCACCTGGCCGTTCGCCGTGCAGCGGCTGGGGGAGGAGACGAAGGACAGGGAGGCGGGCAGGGTGTCGGAGACCGTCACCGAGGTGGTGTCCGAGGGGCCGTTGTTGCGGGCGGTGACGCGGTAGTCGAAAGTCTCGCCGGGGGCGACGGGCCCCGTGCCGAGGCTCTCCTTGAGCGCCTCCACGTCGGCGCGCGCGGTGACCGTGACGGCCTCGGCGGTGGCGGTGTTGTCGGCGGGGTTGGTGTCGGAGCGGTCGGCGGGGGCCGTCACGGTGGCGGTGTTGGCCAGGGTGGCCGGCTGGGCCGGGGCGGTGCCGGTGATCGTGTAGACCACCCTCCCGCCGCGTTTGAGGTCCGCGGTGGTGTCCAGGGAGTTGCCGCTGCCCGAGGCCCTGCCGCAGGCGTTGCCGGTGTCCGCCTTGCAGGTCCAGGTCACGCCGGTCAGGCCGGGGACGGTGTCGCGGACGGCGGCGCCGGCGACGTCGTTGCTGGTGCTGTTCGAGACCGTCACGGTGTAGGTGACCGGGCCGCCGCCGGCCGGCACGGCCTTGGTGTTCACCGTCTTCCTCACGGACAGGTCGACCGGGACGTTGATCTTGAGTTCGTTGATCTCGTGGTAGTTGGTGGCGCTTCCCGTACCGGCCGAGAAGCCGACCTTGAGGGTGGAGGGCAGGGCGGGCTGGTTGGGGATCGCGGTCACGTCGTAGTCGGTGATCAGCTGGACCGTGTCGGTGCCGGGACCGCTGTCGGACCACAGCGAGAGCAGCATCTTGCTGCCGCTGGGCAGGAGGGAGACGCGGACGGTCCGGTTCTTGGCGCGGCTGCCCGTTTCCACGGTGGAGCCGGGCGGGGTGGCCGCCGTGCCGTACCGGTAGCCGGTGGTGCCGTTGCCGCCGCCCCGCACGACGATCCTGTTCGACTGGGCGCCGGGGCCGCCGTTGCCCGAGGAGAAGTTCCCGAACTCGTCGATCCCGATGCCGAGGTAGGCACCCGGCACGCCGGCCCGGAGCGTGCAGCCGGCGCCGGTCATCCCGCAGGCGTAACCGAGGGAACCGCCGCTCGCGCCCACCCCGTCGACCGCCGAGCCGTCGGTGAGGTAGAACGACAGCCCGTCGCCCCGCTTGCCGTCGTAGGCGGTGCCGCCGTACGTGGCGTACGTGAACTCGGCGACGATGCCGAGGGCGGAGGAGAAGGAGTCCTTCATCTTCCAGGTGCCGGCCTGGTTGGTGCCGTTCGAGGTGAGCCGCAGCCAGCCGGGATCCGGGTAGGAGGCGTTGCCCGTGGCGGTGCCCGAGTTGGCGGAGCCGTCGAAGGGCTCGTAGACCGGGAACGAGACCGCCCGGGGCGCGGCGCGCACGGGATCCGGGTCCGCCGCCGCCGACGGGGCCGACAGTGCCAGGGCGACCGCGCAGAGCAGGGCCGTGAGCGCCCGGTGCCAGGGCGAGCGGCTCACGGGCCCGCTTCCGTACGGCGGTTGCGACGGGCGGCGGCCGCCGCCCGCAGCACGGCCCCGGCGCCGACGAGCCCGCCGGCGGTCCACATCAGGGAGCCGGAGGCCGGGGAGCCGGAGTCGGCCAGGTCTCCCCGGCCGTGGTGGCCGTCGCCGTGCTCGTGCTCGTCTCCGTCGTGCTCGTGGGGGCAGTCCTCGCCCCGGTGCCCGCCCTCGTGCCCTTCGTGCCCTTCGTGGCCCTCGTGCCCCCCGTCCCCGCCGTGGCCCTGTCCGCCGTCCGTGCGCAGGCACAGGGGCCGGCCGCCGGGGGCGGTGGTTGCGGGGCGGTTGGCGTTGTCGGTGAGGTCGGGGTCGAGACTGGCCGAGGTGACGCGGGCGATGTTGTCGAGCGGGGTGCAGCCGCGTCCCGGCGGGTTGGCCCGGTCGCGGTCCGCCACCCGTACGGTGATCCGGAACTCCGCGCTCTGCCCGGCGGCCAGCCGGTCCACCACCGGGCACTCCACGCGCCGCTCCCCGCCCGCCGCGAGCTCGCAGCCGTCGGGGGAGGAGATGAGGACGAGCGGGGCCGGCAGCGGGTCGGTGACCCGCACCTCCCGGGCCGTGGCCGGGCCCTGGTTGCGCACGGTGATCAGATACGTGAACTTCTCCCCGGGCCGGACCGAGGTGCGGCCGGGATCCAGCAGGGCGGTCTTGGCCAGGGAGAGGTCGGCGGTGCGCGCGTGGGGCGGGATCTTCAGCCCGGTCAGCGAGGCCGTGTTGTTCCCGGGGACGGGGTCGGCGGTCTCCGCGCCGACGAGGGCCTCGTTCACCACGTCCGAGCCGTCGCCCCGGTAGGAGGCGGCCAGCCGGACCGTGATCACCCAGGTGTGCGAGCGGCCCACCGCGAGGAGGGGCAGCGGACCGCACCGGACGTCGCGGCCCTCGGGGGCGCAGCCGTCGCGCGAGGAGACGAACTCCAGCGCGGCGGGCAGCCGGTCGGTGACGACCACCTGCCGGGCGGTCGAGGGGCCGTGGTTGGTCACGGTGACCGCGTACTCGAAGGTCTCGCGGACGCCCTCGCGGACCGGGCCGCCGGGTGCCCGTCCGGGAACGGCGCGCAGGGCGGCGGCCACCTCCAGGTCCGCGCCGCCCCCGGAACCCGCCGCCCGGCTCTCGCCGGCCCGCCCGTCGGCCGTGCCGTCCGCCGCGCCGGGCGCGGGAGCCGCGCCCTCGGCGGCGGGCGCGGACGGGGGCGCGTGCCCGGCGTCCGGCGCGGGCGGCTGCCCGGAGCCCGCCGCCGGTACGGGTTCCGACGGCACCGGCCGCGCGGCTCCCGGCATCGCCTCCGGCACCGGCTCCGGCACCTGCCGCGCGGCGACCGGCGCGGGCACCGGCTCCGCCACGGGCGCGGATTCGGGCACGGATACGGGTACCGGCGCGGGTACGGGCGCGGCCGCGGCGGCCGGGGTGAGGGACAGCAGCAGGCACGCCGTGCCCGCGGAGACGGCCAGCGCACCCCGCAGGGGCGGGCGGCCCGGACTCTCGGGGACGCTGGGCATCGGTCATCCTCCACACGGCGCGCGGGCGGGCACGGCCCGAGGGCCGGATCAACGCGGTCATCTCTTCACACTTCTCCGCCGAGTGGATCTCCCCGGGTGATCATTTGCGGCCTCCGGGTGATCACATTCAGCCCGTCGGCCCTGCCGTCGGCCCTGCCGGCGGCCGGGGCCGGCGGCGGTGGACGTCCGCTCGACGAGGTCTCGACGTCCGCTCAAGGACGGAGCCGGGACGGCCGCCTAACGTGGCGGCATGCGCACACCGCCTCTGCTCGCCGTGGTCTTCGAACGCGGGTCGGCCGGCTCCGTGGAGATCCTGGCCTCCGCCCGCAAGCTGTGCTCCGTCGTGTTCGTGTGCGACGAGGACCTGCCCGGTTCGGCCGGTGCGGTGGCACGGCTGGGCGAGGTCGCCCGGGTGCTCGACGTCACCGGCCTGTCGCCCGAAGGGCGCCGCGCGGCGCTCCTGGAGCTGCGCCCCGACGGCATCACCACCTTCAGCGAGTACCGCCTCGCGGCCACGGCCGAGCTGGCCGAGGCCTGCGGGCTGACCTTCCACACCCCGGAGGTGGCGGCCGCCCTGGTCGACAAGGAGCGGCAGCGGACCCGGCTGCGCGAGGCCGGGGTGCAGTCGACGCGCTGCGTCGCCGTGCGGACCGTCGCGGACGTGCCGGCGGCGCTCACCCGGGTCGGCCTGCCCGCGGTCGTCAAACCGCGCTCGGGAGCGGGCAGCGTGGACACCTGCCGGGTCGACGGCTTCGAGCGGGCCATGGCGGTGGCGGAGGAGTTCCTGGCCGGCGACGGGGCGGAGTTCGTCCTGGAGGAGTACCTCGAAGGGGACCCGGACGCCGCCGGGCCGGGCTTCGGGGACTACGTGTCCGTGGAGTCGGTCAGCTCCGGCGGAGCCGTCCGCCACGTGTGCGTGACGGGCAAACTGCCGCTGGCCGAGCCCTTCCGGGAGACGGGCATGTTCCAGCCGGCCGCGCTGCCCGAACCGCTGGCCGGACAGGTGCTCGCGCTGACGGGCGAGGCCCTGCGCGCCCTCGGCGTCACCGACGGGGTCACGCACGTGGAGATCAAGCTGACCCCGGACGGCCCCCGCCTGATCGAGGTCAACGGCCGGATGGGCGGCTACGTGGGCGCCCTGCTGCGCCGTTCCACCCGCTTCGACCTGCTGCGGGCCGCGCTGCGCGCCGCCCTCGGCCTCCCGCTGGAGGTGCCGGAACTGCACTTCCCGGCCGTGGAGTTCGTCTACTTCGTGACGCCCCCCGCCGACGACGGCGCCACCCTCGCGGGGATCCGCGGACTCGACGAGGTGGCCGCCATGGACGAGGTCTGGCAGGTCAAGGCGGACCCCGGCGCCGGCCGCTCCCTGCACTGGCGGGCCGGCACGGAGGGCCACCTGGGCACCGTCCACGGCACCGCCGCCGACCACGACCGGCTGCGCGCCGCGGTCGGCGCCATCGACGCGGCCATCCGGCTCGACTACGCCTGAGGGCCGCGCCGCGCCCCACGCCCGGGGCCGGGCCTACAGCGGGATCGTCGGGTCCAGCGGCTCCCGCAGCCGCCGGGCCACGAGCCCCCGTACCGGCGTGGCCAGCGGTGAGAGGTCCCACCAGTTCCGGGGGAACATCCGCCGGAACAGCCGCAGGTTGCGCAGGGCCACGGCCGTCGGCCGCAGCGGTACGCAGGACACCAGCAGGGCCGTCCGCAGGGCGCGCAGCTGGTGCGCGGGCCGCCGTGACACCAGCAGGGACTGGGCGAAGGCGTTGCGGTAGGCCCACCACATCATCTCGTGCCGCTCGGCGCCGATCTGCATGCGCGTGTTCGGCTCACCCGCCTGCGGGTCGGCGGAGTGCGCCAGGTCCGCGGAGAGGTGGTGCAGCCGCGGGTAGCGGTCGGCGACCCGCCACAGGAGCGTGCCGTCCAGGCCCAGGCCGTGGCTGAACTCGAACGGCAGGTTGCTCGGCAGTTCGTCCTGGAACACGTCGAGCAGGTCGGCCCGGCGCATCAGGGTGCAGGAGGCGCTGACGGGCACCTGGTCCTCGACCGTCGCCGAGCGCACCAGGAACTCCAGCGAGGACATCCGGCCCTCGCGCCGCCGGTAGAAGGTCTTCGGCCGCTCGTAGTGCCACGTCATGGCCGTGAACACGAATCCGACCGCGGGATCCCGGTCGAGGACCTCCACCGACCGGGCGACGGCCTCCGGCGATATCCAGTCGTCGGAGAACAGGAGTTTCACGTATTCACCCTCGCTCAATTCGAGCGCGCGCCGCCAGTTCAGCACCCGTGGCACCAGTGAATCATTGCGGTAGGCGCGCACCCGGGGATCGGACCCGGCCAATTTCTCGATGACGCTCCAGGTGTCATCCGTGCTCGCATTGTCGACCACGACCACTTCAATGTCGCTATACGTCTGGTCGAGGGCGCTGCGTATCGCACGCTCGACTTCCACCGGCCGGTTGTACACCGGCACACAGATGCTGACCTTGGCCACCGCACGCTCCCTTTCGTCGAGTGGCACATTCAAGCACAGGATTGTCAACTGTCCTCCGGGGCAAGGTGCATGACCCTTGGGGAAGCCCTGGACAATTGGTCTTGACAACCTGTTCACCCCGTGTTTGGTTTATTTGGCGATCAGTCCAGAAAATCCCGGCCCAACTCGCCGATAAAAAACGGCGGTTATGCGGCGGGATCTGTTGACCATGTTCTTGGGGGAATCTCTCTTGCCGTCTGCCGAACCGCACTTCGGCCTGGTGTTCTGCGGTGGAGGACCCGCAGCGCTCGGCCCGATCATCACCGCCGCCCGCTCCGGCCGGCTCGGCGAACTCCTCGACCGGGGGATCGCCCTCGTCGAACCCGGACCCCTGGGCCCGGGCGGACTCGCCCACTACCGCATCGGCGCCAACTCCCTCGGCGGCCCCTTCCTGGAGTGCCTCGACGGCCTCCCCGGCACCGGGCCCTTCGCCGCCCTCCGCGACCTGCCCGAGACCCGGCTGCTGCGCGAGCACGCCGACGACCACCCGCCGCTGTCGGTGGTCGCGCCCTTCCTCACCCGGCTCGGCGCCGTCGTGGGCGCCCTGCTGGAGGCGCACCCCCGCTGCGCCGTGTTCGCCGACCGGGCCGAGGCCGTCCGGCTCACCGCCGACGGCGTGGTCGTCACCACCGGCTCCGGCCGCGAACTCGGCGCCCGCCGGGCCGTGCTGGCCACCGGCGGCCGCCCGCTCGGCGGCTACGCGGACGCCGAGGTGGTCCCCGGCCTGGAGCTCGCGCCCCACCGGGACAAGGTCCGCCACTCCTCGTCGCTGATCGACGCCCGTCACACCCCGCCGGCCGTCCGCGGCAAGGCCGTCGTCGTCGGCGGATCCCACAGCGCCTGGTCGGCCGTCGACCTGCTGCTGGCCGGGGAGGCGGACGAGGTCACCGTCATCCACCGCACCGGCCTGAGGCTCTTCTACGACGGGGCCGACGCCGCGCGCGCCGACGGCTACGCCTTCGACCCGGAGCTCGACGTGTGCCCCCTCAACGGGCGCGTCAACCGCTACGGCGGGCTGCGCGGGCGCGCCCACGAACTGGCCCGGGCCGCCCTCGGACTGCCCGGCGCCGACCCGGCGCCCGTACGGCTCCTGCGCGCCGGGGACCCGCAGGACGCCGAGGCCGCCCACAAGGCGCTCGCCGAGGCCGACGTCATCGTCATGGCCAACGGCTTCGAAGCCGCCCTGCCGCCCCTCAGCCGCGCCGACGGCACCGCGCTCACCCCCGCCACCGGCCCCACCGGCACGGTGGTGACCGACCGGGGCCACCTCGTCGACACCGAGGGCGCGGCCCACCCGCGGCTCGTCGCCTACGGGCTGGGAGCGGGGCTGGCCCCCTCCGCCGACATCGGCGGCGAGCCGAGCTACGCGCGCAGAGCGGACGGCGTCTGGCTCTACCAGCACGACATCGGCGAAATCGTCCTCGACGACCTGCTCAACGAAGCGACCACGGGGGAGACCCACTCATGAACAGGCCGACCAAGGCCGTCGTCCTCGCCGCAGGGCTGGGCCGCCGCCTCGGACTCCACCACGCCAAGCCGCTGCTCCCGGTGGCCGGCCGGCCCATCCTGCTGCGCACCCTCGACCACCTGGCCGCCGCCGGTGTCCGCGAGGCCGTCCTCGTCGTCGGCTACCTCGCCGACGAGGTGCGCGCGGCGGTCGGCGACACCCACGCCGGCATGGCCGTGACCTACGTCGAGTCCGACGCCTACCGCACCACCAACAACGCCTACTCCCTGTGGCTGGCCCGCGAACACCTCGACCGGGACGTCTACCTCGTCGAGGGGGACGTGGTCTTCGACCCCGAACTGCCCCCCGCCCTCGCCGCCGCCGACGCCGAGGTGGCCACCGCCGTGGCCCCGCACCGGCCGGGCATGAACGGCACGGTCGTCACCCTCGACGCCGCCGGCACCGTCTCGGCGATGCTGCTGCCCGCCCAGCAGGGCCCCGAGATCGACCTCGCCGGCACCTTCAAGACCGCCAACGTGCACCTGCTGCGCGCCCGCTACCTGCGCGAGGAGTTCGTCCCGGCCCTCGACGCCCTCATCGCCGACGGTGGCCACGGCGCCTACTACGAGCTGGTCCTCGCCGACACCGTCACCGCCGGGCGCTTCCCCGTCCACGCCGTCGACTGCGCCCACCTGCGCTGGTACGAGGTCGACGACCTGACCGACCACGCCGCCGCCGAGTACCTCTTCGCCGGTTCCGAGGACCGGCTCGCCATCCTGGAGAACCTGCACGGCGGCTACTGGCGCTACGACCTGGTCGACCACCGGCTCCTCTACAACCTGTACTTCCCCCCGGCCCCCCTCGTGGACGAGCTGGCCCGGGACTTCCGCGACGCCCTCGTGCACTACCCCGTGGGCCACGGCACCCTCCAGCGGCTGCTCGGCGCCGCCATCGGCCAGCCCGCCGACCGGCTGGTCGTCGCCAACGGCGCCTCCGAACTGATCAAGATCCTCGGCAGGCTCACCGGACGCACCGGGCTCGTCGTCCCCGGCTTCAACGAGTACGAGGCCGTCTTCGACGAGGCGGACATCCACCGCATCCACCTGCCCGCCCCCGCCTTCACCATGGACCCGGCCCACGTGGCCGGCGAGGCGCGCCGGGCCGGCGTCACCGCCGTGATCATCACCTCGCCCAACAACCCCACCTCGATGGCGGTACCCCGCGCCGACCTCGTCACCCTCGCCCGCCTGCTGGCGGAGGACGGGATCCGGCTCGTCGTGGACGAGTCCTTCGTCGACTTCTGCGCCCCCGGCCACAGCCTGGAGCCCGACCTCGCCGAACTGCCCGGCCTCACCGTCGTCAAGAGCATGAGCAAGGTGTACGGCATCGGCGGACTGCGCCTGGGCTACCTGCTCTCGGCCGACACGGACTTCGTCGCCCGCGTCCGGGCCGCCCTGCCCATCTGGAACGTCAACGGCTTCGCCGAATCCTTCCTGCGCCTGCTGCCCCGCTACCGGGACGCCTTCACCGCCAGCTGCGCCCAGGTCCGCCGGGACCGCGACGAACTCGCCGGCCTGCTCGGCGAGGTGCCGGGCGTCACCGTCTACCCCCCGGACGCCAACTACGTGATGCTGCGCCTGCCCGAGGGGGAGTCCGCCCACGAGGTGGTCCGCCGCACCTTCGCCGAGCACGGCATCCTCGTCAAGGACTGCGGAGGCAAGTCCATGCCCGAGGGGGACCGCTACCTGCGGGTGGCCTGCCGCGCCCCGCAGGAGAACCGGCGCCTGGCCGAGGCCCTCGCCGAAGTGCTCGTCGGAGAGCCGTACCCGCTGGCCACGGGAGCCTCCTGATGCTCCAGGCCGCCCCCCGCCCCTCCCGCCGCGACGAACTCCTCGCGGCGCTGAGGTCCGTACTCGGCCCCGACGACCGCCTGGTGGTGCTGCACTCCTCGCTGTTCGCCTTCCGCACCCCCGCCGAAGGGCTGCGCGGGGACCTCCTCGCCGCCCTGCGCGCCCTGGTCGCCGAAGGCGTCACCGTGGCCCTGCCCGCCGTGACCTTCGAGTTCTGCCGCACCGCGGAGTACCACCACCGCACCTCCGCCCCCAACACCGGCGTGCTCGTGCAGTGGTTCCTCGGCCTGCCCGAGGTACGCCGCACCCCGCACCCCGTGTACTCCTTCGCCGTCGCCGGCCCCCTCGCCGACGAACTGGCCGACTGCCCCTCCGACACCGCCTTCGGCGACGGCACCGTCTTCGAGGTCTTCGAGCGCCACGCGGCGCGGATCGTCACCCTCGGCGCGGACTGGAACTCCTGCACCCAGGTCCACCGCTACGAGGAGCTCGCGAAGGTCCCCTACCGCCACCCGATGACGGTGAGCGGCACGGCGGACTTCGGCGCCGGCCCGGTCCCCCTCGACCTGGAGATGATCGTCCGCGACACGGCCCTGGACTCCGTCCTGGACTTCGCGCCGGTCTTCGACCGGCTCCGCGCCGACGGCGCCCTCGCCCGCACCGGGCTGTGGGACGCCGCCGTCGAGTCGGTGTCCGTCACGGACCTCGCCCGGGTGTGCGGGGAGCTCATCGGCGCGGACCCCTACGTCCTGCTCCGCGAGCCCCGGGTGATCGAGCACCGGGCCCGGCAGCTCGCCGCCGAGCCCGTACGCCTCGCCCTGCTCGGCACCCGCAACCTGGAGATCCTCGCCGGGCAGCTGGCCGCCGAGGGCCGGCGGATACTCGGCCACGCCCCGCACACCGTGTACGCGCCCGAGTACGGCACCCTCGCCCGCGAGGTCCACGACCCGGGATCCCGCCTGCGCGGCCTCGCCCCGCACGCCGCGTTCTTCACCGACCGGCTGGAGGACGTCCTCACCACCGACACCCTCGGCCCCGGCGACGGCGACCGGCTCGCCGAGGCGATGGAGCACTACACCGGCCTGGTCCGCACCTACGCCGACACCACCGACCGGCCCGTGTTCGTCCTCTCCTTCGCCCCCCTCCAGCCCTCCCCGGTGGACACCGGACCCCTGCTGCGGGAAGCGGACCGGCTGCTGCGCGCGGCCCTCGACGGGTACGACCACGTCCACGTGGTCGACCTGGCCGAGGTCGTCGCCCGCGCGGGCGGCGGACCCCTGGTCGACCAGCGGCTGTGGCTGGTGGGCCGAGTCCCCCACGGGGCGGGCCTGAGCCGGGCCCTGGCCCGCAGGTTCTGGGGGCTGGCCCTCTCGGTCACCGGCCGCACCGCCCGGGTCATCGTCACCGACCTCGACAACACCCTGTGGCACGGGGTCGTCGGGGAGGACGGGATCGACGGCATCCAGGTCGGCACCGACCATCCCGGCAACGCGCACGCCCGCCTCCAGCACGCCCTCAAGGCCCTGCGCGACCAGGGCGTGGCCCTCGCCGTCAGCAGCAAGAACGACGAGGACCTCGCCCTGCGCGCGATCCGCGAGCACTCCGGGATGGTGCTGCGCGAGGAGGACTTCGTCGCCACCGAGATCAGCTGGCGGCCCAAGGCCGAGGCCATCGCCGACATCGCCGCCCGCCTCAACGTGGGCCTGGCGAACGTGCTGTTCCTCGACGACAACCCCGTCGAGCGGGCCCGCGTCAGGGAGTTCCTCCCCCAGGTGATCGTCCCGGAGCTGCCCGAGGACCCCGCCGGGTACGCGGACGCGCTCCTCGACGACCCGCACACCACCGTGTTCAACGTGACCGAGGCCGACCGGCGGCGCACCGAGCAGTACCGCGCCCGCGCCCGGGTGGAGCGGGGGCGCACCGGATTCGAGCGGATCGAGGACTTCTACGCCTCGCTCGGCCTCACCCTGCACATCAGCCCCCTGACCGAGGGCAACACGGCGCGGGCCGCGCAACTGTGCGCCAAGACCAACCAGTTCAACACCACCACCCGCCGCCACACCGCCGCCGAACTGCGCCGGCTGGCCTCCGCCCCCGACTCGGACGTCCTCGTCCTGGGCGTCGCCGACCGGTTCAGCGCACGCGAGGACCTGGGCCTGATGGTCCTCGGCCACCGGGGCCGCGAGACCACCGTGGACGCCTACCTGCTCTCCTGCCGGGTGCTGGGCCGGGGCGTCGAGGCGGGCGCCCTGGGCTGGCTCGCCTCCTCCCTCGCCGCCCGCGGCCGCACGAGCCTGCACGGGATCGTCACCCCGACCGAACGCAACGCGCCCTGCCGCACCGTGTTCGCGGACGCGGGCTTCGGCCCCGGCGCGGACGAGGGCACCTGGCGACTGGACCTGACCGGCGAGCACCACGCCCCCGCATGGCTGCGGATCGCCGACCACACCGAGATCGCCGACCAGACCGAGGCGGAGAACCACCGTGTATGACGTCACCCCGGGCGACACCGCCCACAGCAGCCACACCTTCACGGCCGCCGAGTTCAAGGACTTCGCCGCCGTCACCGGCGACCACAACCCGATCCACCACGACGCCGGACACGCCGCCGAGACCGAGTTCGGAACCCCGATCGTCCCCCTGGTGATGACGCTCGGCCCGGTCTCCGCGCTCATCGGCATGGTGCTCCCCGGGCCCGGAGCCGTCATCCTCGGCACCGAGTTCCGTCCCGTGCGCGCCGTGGCCTTCGAACGCCCCGTCCACTACTCCCTGCGGGTGCTGTCCGTGAGCCCGGGCACCGGCGTGTTCACCTGCCGGGTGCTCGCCTACCAGGACCGCGAGGTCGTCCTCGACGGGGAGGTGCGCACCACCGTGCGGGCCCCCCGCCCGCGCCCCGACGAGACCACCGGGGGCCGGCTCGTCCCCGCCGGCGGGCCGCGCACCGCCGTGGTCACCGGAGCGGCCGGGGACATCGGCTCCGCCGTGGCCCGGGAACTGGCCGCCCGGGGCTGGGACCTGGCGCTCGTCCACCGGGGCGGCGCCGAGGAGCTCGTACGGGACTGCGAGCGCGCCGGGGCCACCGTCCACTCGGTCACCGCAGACCTGGCGGACCCCGCCGCCCGGGAGGCGGCCGCCGCCGAGCTGGCCGCCCTGGACCCGGCCGTCCTCGTGCACGCGGCGGCCGCACCCCTCGCGGCCGGGTACCGGGCCCACCTCGACGTCGGCTACGCGGCGCTGCGCGACCTGGCCGACGCGGTCCTCGACGGCATGCTCCTGCGCCAGCGCGGCTGCTTCGTCCTGATCGGCTCGGAGGCCGTCCGCCACCACCCGCGCGGCTGGTCGGACTACGTCGCGGGCAAGGCCGCCGCCGAGAGCGTGCTGCACGGCATCGACCGCCACCACGGCGCCCACGGGATCCGCTCCGTCGTCGTGGAGCCCGGCTACGTCCAGGGCCGCTACTCGGCCGACGTCCGCCCGGAGGGCCTCGGGCTGCTGCCCGAGGAGGTCGCCGGCCTGGTCGCGGCGGAGGCCGAGGACACCGGTGCCCCGGCACGGCGGGTGTGGCTCACCCCCGACGGGACCACCCGCTTCGCCCTCGGCGGCGCCCGGGAGGAGACCGCACCGGCCCCCCGGGCCGCCGCGTCCGCCGCGGCGGAGGCCCCCCGGGGCCCCGGGCCGGACACCGCGGACGGCGTCGCCGACCGGGTGGAGGCCGCCGTACGCGGGGTGCTGGGCCCCGCCGCCGACGTCCGGGGCGGCGGGGTCGGCCTCACCCCCGGGTGGGACTCCCTCGGCCAGCTCCAGATCGTGCTCGCGGTCGAGGCGGAGTTCGGCATCCGCCTGCCCGCGACGAGCCTGACCGCCGCGGGCCGCTTCGACCGGCTGTGCCGGCTCGTGGAAGAGCGGGCCGGGGCGTGAGCGTGCGGTCAGTCCCAGCAGGGGCAGGGCGTAGGCCGGGCGGTGAACTCCCGGTCGGCGCCCGGCTCGGCGGGCACCCGGCCCGCCGGCGGGACCAGGGTGAAGTCGGCCGCCGGGTCGACCTCGTCGAAGGAACCGAACAGATGGGTGCGGGGGAACCAGTCGCCGAACGGCGTCGTGGCCGGGCCGATGCCGATGAACTCGCTGCCCGTGGCGACCGCGGCCCGTACGTCCCACGGCCCGTCGCCCACGCACACCACCCGCTCGAAACCGCCCCCGGCCCGCTCGGCGGCCCGGTGGACGGCCTCGCGCACCAGGTGCTCGCGGAAGGTGTGCTCGCTCGCGGTGGACACCGGCCCGGCCGAACCACCGTCCAGGGGCGCCAGCTTGGCCGCCGTGACCTCGCGCAGGCCGCCGGTGGCGAAGGCCACCGCGTACGCGTCGTCGGCCTCCAGCGCCCGCAGGAAGGCCGCCGCGCCCGGTATCTCCTCGACGCCCCCGGCGGCCGTGGCGGCCAGGAAGTGCTCCTGCAGCAGTCCGGCGAACCGCCCGCTCTCCGCCTCGTCGGGGAGCCGGCCCGTGTTGCGCCGGAAGACCTCGCGGAAGATCCACGAGTCCGTGTGGTGGGTGTAGCCGCCCCACGCCGAGTCGACGTCCGTGAGCCCGCAGTCCCGCAGCGCCGCGCCGAACGCGGCCTGGTGGGGGGCGACGCTGCGCAGCAGCGTGCCGTCGATGTCGAAGACGATCAGGGTGGTCAAGGCCTGCTCCCTCGGTCGGATATCCGTATTTTTCAAGATCGTAGGGGAAGGGGCTGGACATGTCGTCGAGCCTGACCGGGCACATGGCCCGGAAGGTACGGCTGGGCGCGGACACCGTCGCGGCGGCGGACGCGCTCGCCGGGCCGTCGGGGACCACGGCCGAGCGGCTCCTCGGCGCGGCCTGCGCCGCGCTCACGGCCCGGCTCTGCCGCACCGGGAACACGGCCCTCGCCGAAGGGCTGTTGGGCGCCGCCGGAGCGGGGCCGTCCGCCGTACGGCTGCCGGACGGCACGGCGGAGTTCGCCCTCGACGGGGTGCCGGACGACATCGCCGCCGTCCTCGCCGACCGGGCGGACGCCTTCGCCGCCGCCGCGCTGGCCGAGCCCGAACGCCCCCTCGGCGAGCTGGACCTGACCGACGAGGACGACTGGAAACTGCTGTCGGCCTGGTCCGGCGAGGACGCCGGGCCGCCCGGGGAGCCCGCGTACCGGATGTTCGCCGCCCAGGCGCTGCTGCGGCCCGACGCGATCGCCGTCTCGGCGCCGGACACCACGCTGACCTACCGCGAACTCCTGGAGTACGCCACCGGCATCGCCCGGGAACTCGCGGCCCGGGGCATCGCCCCCGGCGACGCCGTCGGCCTGCTCTTCGAGCGGGGCGTGGAGGCCGTGGCGGCGACCGTCGCCGTAGCGCTGGCCGGGGCCACGGCGGTCCCGCTCGACCCGCACTACCCGGCCGAGCGGCTGCGCCTGATGCTCTCGGGCCCCGCCGTCGCCCTCACCCTGACCGGCGCGGACCCGGACGCCGGCGGCGGCCCCGCAGTGCCCGTCGGCGAGACCCTCCCGGTCCGGGGCATCGCCCCCGCGACCGGCGAGCCGGCGGCGGCGGACCCCGGGATCGCCACGGTGATGTACACCTCGGGCTCCACCGGCCGGCCCAAGGGCGTCCTGCTCACCCACCGGGGCATCGCCCGCCTCGCCCGGGACGAGCGCGTCGACTTCGGCCCCGGCGACACCGTCCTGCACCTGGCGCCCGCCACCTTCGACGCGGCGCTGCTGGAGGTGTGGTGCACCCTGGCCCGCGGCGCCCGCCTGGAGATCGCCCCGCCCGGGCCGCTGACCCTGACGGAGCTGGCCGACCTGATCACCGGACGCGGGGTCACCGCGCTGTGGCTCACCGCCGGGCTCTTCCACCAGATGGCCGAGCACCGCCCCGACGCCTTCGCCGGGGTGCGGCGCCTGTTCACCGGCGGAGACGTCGTCTCCCCGCACCACGTCGGCGCGGTACTGTCCCGCCACCCCGGACTGACCGTCGTCAACGGCTACGGCCCCACCGAGAACACCACCTTCACCTGCTGCGGGCCGCTCACCGAACCGCCCCCGCCCGGAGCGGCCACCGTGCCCATCGGCACCCCCGTGCGCGGCACCCGCGTCCACGTGGTCGACGCCGGGGGACACCCCGTCCCGCCGGGCGTCCCCGGCGAACTGTGGGCCTCCGGCGAGGGCCTGGCCGACGGCTACCTCGGCCGGCCGGAACTGACCGCGCGCGCCTTCCCGGTCCCCGCGACCGGCCGGCTGCGCGGCGTCCGCTGCTACCGCACCGGCGACCTCGCCCGGTTCCGGCCCGACGGAGCCCTGGAGTTCCTGGGCCGGGAGGACGGCCAGGTCAAGATCAACGGGCATCGGGTGGAACCCGGCGAGATCGAACAGGCGATCCTCGCCCAGCCCGGGGTGCGCGGAGCCTGCGTCCTCGTGGAGAGCGACCCCCTCGGCGGGAAGCGGCTCGCCGCCTACATCGAGGGCGACGACCGGAGCCTGGCCAAGGCCGTCCGCGCGGGCCTGCGCGCCGTCCTGCCCGGCTACCTGGTCCCCGCCCGCTACGTCGTCATCGACACCCTTCCGCTGACCGCCAACGGAAAGACCGACCGAAACCGGCTGCGCGCCGGAGAGAGCGAGCCCCGATGAGCACGTCCGTACGGGAGACCGTCGCCCGCATCTGGACCGAGGTCCTCGGCACCGGCATCGACGAGGAGTCCGACTTCTTCCTCCTCGGCGGCCACTCCCTGCTGGCCACCCAGATGGTGGCCCGGCTGGAGGCCGCCCTGGGAGTCAAGGTCACCATGCGCGAGGTCCTGGAGTACCCCGAGTTCGGCGAGTTCGCCGACCTGGTCGCCGAGCGCGCCGAAACCCACCGCACCACCGCCTAGGAGCCCGAGCAGATGTCCGCACCACTGTCCCTGCCCACCCTGAGCTACCAGGAGGGCAGGCTGCTGATGGACGAGCGCAGCCGCGCCCTGGGCGTGCCCTCGGTCCGTACGATCTCCCAGGCCTACCGGGTCAGCGGCCCCCTGCGGCTGCCGCTGCTCGACGAGGCGCTGGCCCGGCTGGCGCAGCGCCACGAGGCCCTGCGCACCCGCTTCGACGGACCCCGCCGCCAGAGCGTCCACCCCTCCGTCACCCTGCGCGCGGCCTTCCACGACGCCGCCGGGGACGAGGCGGCGGCGGTCGCCCGGGTCCGCGCCGAGGCGGACCGGCCGCTGCCGGCCGAGCGGGAGGAACGCCTCCGGGTCAGCGTGGTGCGGGTCGGGGACGAGGACCACTTCGTCGTCCTCGTCTTCGACCACCTCGTCGTCGACGGCTGGGCGCGCGGGGTCCTGACCCAGGAGCTGTCCGCCCTCTACACGAGCCTGGCGCAGGGGCGGGAGCCCGCGCTCCCCGAGGTCACGTACACCTACCGGGACCACGTGCGCGAGCAGAACGGGCTGCTGGCCGGCCCCGAGGGCGAGCGGATGATGTCCTTCTGGCGCGAGCGCCTGGCCGGCCCCGGCGCCATACCGAGGCTGGAGGTCCCCCGGCGGGAGCCCGGCGCCGCGCCGGAGGGCGGCTACGAGGCGCGCCGGCTGCCGTCCGGCCTCGTCGACGACGTCCGGAAGTTCGCCGCCCGGGAACGGGTCACCCTCTTCATGCTGGTGCTGTGCGCCCTGGACGTGGCCCTGCGCGAGGCCACCGGGCGCGACGACCAGGCCGTGGCCGTCAACGTCTACAACCGGGAGACCGAGGGCCGCGAGAACCTGGTCGCCCCGCTGGCGGAACTCCTCGTGGTCCGCAGCGACCTCGCGGGCGCCGGCACCTTCCGGGCCGCGCTGCGCCGGGTGCGCGGCGACAGCCTCGACGCCCAGGAGAACGCCGCCGTCCCCTTCGCCGAACTGGTCAAGGCCTTCAACCCCGACGAGTACGCCGACCCGGACGCCCCCATCGGGGTGGTCCTCAACATGCTGTACTCCCAGCTCCACGGGGAGGGCCTCGACCTGGCCCCGGCCACGACGGCCCCGTTCCCGCTGTCGGACGAGGGCTTCCGCCCGCGCAGCGAGCTGATGCTCGTCGGCGAGGCCGGCGGCGACGAGCTGTCGCTGGCCGCCTACTACCAGGCCGACCGGCTGCCCGCCGCGTTCGTCACCGGCCTGCTGGACCGGATCGTGTCCCTGCTGGAGGCCGTCGTCGGCGATCCGCTGCTGCCGCTGGACGGGCCCCGTGGCTGAGCGCCGTGACGAGACCCTGCTGCGCGCCGCGTTCATCGTCTCCACCTGCGGGGACTGGGTGTTCCGCTTCGCGATGCCGCTGCTGGTGCTCCAGCTCACCGGATCGGCCCTCCTGGCCGCCTTCACCTACGCGCTGGAGTTCGTGCCGTACGTGCTGGTCGGACTGTTCAGCGGGGTGGTCGCCGACCGGGTGGACCGGCGGCGCCTGATGACCGGCTGCGACCTCGCCTCGGCCGTCGTGGTCGCCGGCATCGGCCTGCTGTGCCTGCTGGACGCCCCGCCCGTCTCCGCGGTGTACGCGGCCGCCTTCGTCCTCGCCTGCATGCGCCCGTTGTACTTCCCGGCCTTCCAGGGCTTCCTGATGGAGCGGGTGCCCGAGGAGCGGCGGGCGGTGATGAACGCCTGGGTCCAGGGTTCGGAGAGCCTGCTCAACATGCTCGGGCCGATCGCGGGCGTCAGCGTGGTCGCCTTCCTCGGGCCGGCCGCGGCCAGCGGGGTCAACGCCGTGTCGTTCGGCCTGTCGGCCGTCCTCATCCTGCTCACCACCGCCTCCCCGGCGACGGCCGCCACGGCGCCGCTGCGCGAGGCCCTGCGCGGTATGGGGCCGGACCTGCTGACCGGGTTCCGGATGCTGTTCGCCGAGCCCGTCCTGCGGTCGGGGACCATCCTGCTGACCCTGACCAACTTCGCCGTGCACGCGGTGGAGGCGAACCTGGTGTACGTGGTCACCGAGGCCACCGGGCAGTCCCGCTTCGTCCTCGGCCTGGTCGTCGCCGCGCAGGGCGCCGGAGCCGTGGCGGGGGCGGCCTTCGTCCCCCGGCTGCTGGCCCGCTTCAGCGAGGGCCGGCTGCTGACCGCCGGGATGGGCGCGCTCGCCGCCGCCCTGCTGGCCCCGGCCCTGACCGCCGACGTCCGGCTGCTGGCCCCGGCCTGGGCCGTGGCGGGCGCCGCGACCTCGCTGATCGTGGTCGGCTGGTTCACCTACCGGCAGAAGGTGGTCGACGCCGAGTTCATGGGCCGGGTCGTCGCCGTCAACCGGGCCGTCTCCTTCGCGGCGATCCTCCCGGCCGCCCTGCTCGGCGGCTGGGTGGCCGCCGCCTTCGCCCCGGCCGCCCTCTTCGCCACGGCCGGCGTCGTGCAGGCCGTGGCCTTCGTGGTCACGGCGGCGGGCCTGGTCGGCCGGGCCGGCCGGACGCCCGCCCCGGAGGCGGCCGCCCGGCAGCCGGTGACCTGATCCGGGCGGGTGGCCGCCGGCCCCTCCGGGATAGGGCAAGATCGGGGGATGTCTGATCGCATCATCGCCGCCTGTGACGGGGCGGCCAAGGGAAACCCCGGCCCGGCCGGATGGGCGTGGGTCATCGCGGACGCCGAGGGCCGGCCCGAGCGCTGGGAGGCCGGCCCGCTGGGGCGCGCCACCAACAACGTCGGCGAGCTCACCGCCCTCCAGCGGCTGCTGGAGGCCGTGGAGCCCGGTACCGCGCTCCAGGTGCGGATGGACTCCCAGTACGCCATGAAGGCCGTCACCCAGTGGCTGCCGAACTGGAAGCGCAACGGCTGGAAGACCGCCGCCGGCAAGCCCGTGGCCAACCGGGAGATCGTCGAGCGGATCGACGGGCTGCTCGGTGAGCGGGACGTGGAGTTCCGCTACGTCCCGGCCCACCGGGAGGACGGCGACCACCTCAACGCCATCGCCGACCAGGCCGCCAGCGACGCCGCCGTCAGCCAGGAGCCCGCCGGCACCGCCCACGGCGCCACCGCCCTCCCCGTCCCGGCTCCGGCCCGCACCGCCCCGGCCCGCACCTCCGCGGCCCGGACGGCTCCGGCGCGGAAGGCCGCCGCGGGCGGCGCGGCCCGCTCCGGCGCTGCGCGCACCATCACGGCGAAGTTCCGCGGCACCTGCCCCTGCGGGCAGTCCTACGCCGCCGGGGAGAAGATCGCCAAGCTGGGCGCCCGCTGGGGCCACCCGGACTGCAGCCCCGCCGCCACGCCCGCCTGAGCCGACGGGCGGGCTCACGGCCCGGCGGACCCGGTCGGCGGACCGGGTCCGGGGCCGGCGCGCGCGACACCACCCGCGGCGCGCCGTCGCGGCCGGGGGCCGAGAGCGCCCGGAAGTGCTACAACTGGGGGCGTGACCCCTTCTCGCCACCCGTGCCGGGCACGTCGGTGCGGTCACCTCTAGGCAGCCGATCCAGAAGCGTCGCCAGACAGGTATTCGTCCTCCAGGTGGCGATCGTGGTGTTGCTCGCGGCCGGCGCGCTGCTGGCGCTGGTCCTCCAGTCGCGGCACGACGTCGACCGCGAGGCCCGCAACCGGTCGGTGGCCGTCGCGCAGACCTTCGCCCACTCCCTGGGCCTCCAGGCGGCGCTGAAGTCCCCCGACCCGACGGCCCTGCTGCAGCCCCTCGCGGAGCGGACCCGCAAGGACGCCGGGGTCGACTTCATCGTGGTCATGGACACCCACGGCATCCGCTACACCCACCCCCAGCCGGACCGCATCGGCAAACGGTTCGTCGGCACCATCGAGCCCTCCCTCGCCGGCCAGACCTACACCGAGAGCGTGGACGGCCCCCTCGGCAAGGAGATCCAGGCGGTGGTGCCCGTCACCGCACCCGACGGCAAGGTCGTCGGGCTGGTGTCGGCGGGCCTCACGGTCAAGAACGTCACCGGGGTCGTGAACCGCCAGCTCCCCGTCATCCTGCTCGCCATCGCCGCCACCCTGGCCCTGGCCACCGCCGGCACGGCCCTCATCAGCAGACGGCTCAACCGGCAGACCCACGGGCTGGGCCCGCTGGAGATGACCCGCATGTACGAGCACCACGACGCGGTGCTCCACGCCGTCCGCGAGGGCGTGCTGATCATCGACGGGGACGGCCGGCTGCTGCTCGCCAACGACGAGGCCAAACGGCTCCTCGGCCTCCCCGAGGACGCCGACGGCCGCTACATCGGCAACGTGCCCGGACTGGACCGCCGGATGGCCGACCTGCTGCTCTCCGGCCGGGTCGCCACCGACGAGGTCCTGGAGACCGGGGACCGGCTGCTCGTCGTCAACCAGCGGCGCACCCACCCCCGGGGCCGCGCCGACGGCGGCACCGCCGTCACCATCCGCGACTCCACCGAGATGCGGGTCCTGACCAGCCGCGCCGAGACGGCCCGCCGCCGCCTGAAGCTGCTCTACGACGCGGGCGGGGACATCGGCACCACCCTCGACGTGGTCCGCACCGCCGAGGAGCTCGCCGCCGTCGCCGTCCCCCGCTTCGCCGACTACGCCACCGTGGACCTGGCCGAACCGGTCCTCGACGGGGAGGAACCCGGGCCCGGGGCCGACATGCGGCGCACCGCGGTCAGCGGCGTCCGCTCCGACCACCCCCTCTACCCCCGGGGCCTGCTGATCGACTTCCTGCCGTCCACCCCGCAGGCGCGCGGCTACGGCACCGGCAAGGCCGAACTGGTGCCCGACCTGTCCGCCGAGCCCGGCTGGCTCGCCCAGGACCCGAAGCGCACCCGCGCCATCATCGACTACGGGATCCACTCGCTGATCGCGGCCCCGCTCACCGCCCGCGGCGTGGTCCTCGGCGTGGTCAACTTCTGGCGCGCGCGCAAACCCGAGCCCTTCGACGAGGACGACCTCTCGCTCGCCGTGGAACTCGTCGCCCGCGCCGCCGTCAGCATGGACAACGCCCGCCGCTACACCCGCGAGCACGCCCTCGCCGTGACCCTCCAGCGCAGCCTGCTGCCCCGCGCCCTGCCCGAGCAGAGCGCCGTGGACGTGGCGCACTTCTACCTGCCCGCCCAGTCCGGGGTGGGCGGGGACTGGTTCGACGTGATCCCGCTGCCGGGCTGCCGGGTCGCCCTGGTCGTCGGGGACGTCGTCGGACACGGCCTGCACGCCGCCGCCACCATGGGCCGGCTGCGCACGGCCGTGCACAACTTCTCCTCGCTCGACCTCGCCCCCGACGAGATCCTCGCCCGCCTCGACGACCTCGTCCAGCGCATCGACCACGACGACGAGGGCGGCGACGCCGACGGCTCCGTCCTCGGCGCGACCTGCCTGTACGCCGTCTACGACCCGGTCTCCCGGCGCTGCACGGTGGCCCGGGCCGGACACCTGCCGCCCCTGGTGGCCGCCCCCGACGGCACCACCGAGATCGTCGACCTGCCGGCCGGACCCCCGCTGGGCCTCGGCGGCATGCCCTTCGAGACGGCGGAGCTCGAACTGGAGGAGGGCAGCCGGCTCGTCCTGTACACCGACGGGCTGGTCGAGGAGCGCGGCCGGGACATCGGCGAGGGGCTGGAGCTGCTGCGCACCGCGCTGAGCGGCTCCGACGGGGACCCGCGCCAGACCTGCAAGGACGTCCTCGACCTGCTGCTTCCGCTGCGCCCGGCCGACGACGTGGCCCTGCTCGTCGCCCGGACCCGCACCCTCGGCGCGGACCGGGTCGCGCAGTGGGACGTGCCGTTCGAGGCGAGCGCGGTCGGCGAGATCCGGGGCGCGGCGGCCCGCACCCTCGACGCGTGGGGCCTGTCGGAGCTCGGCTTCGCCACCGAGCTGATCCTCAGCGAGCTGGTCACCAACGCCCTGCGCCACGGCGGCGCCCCGGTCCGCGTACGGCTGCTCCACGACCACGGGCTGACCTGCGAGGTCTGGGACGGCAGCAGCACCGCCCCGCACCTGCGGTACGCCGCCACCACCGACGAGGGCGGCCGGGGGCTGTTCCTGGTGGCGCAGCTCAGCGAGCACTGGGGCACCCGCTACACCCCCGAGGGCAAGGTCATCTGGGCCGAGCTGGCTCCCCCCGGCGCGGCGGAAGCGGAGGAGCCGGACCCGTCGGCCTTCCTGGACGCCGAACCCATCTGAGCCCGCCCGGGGTGCTCCGCGCGGCCCCGTCCCGGCCCCCATCAGGCCTTACCGCCGGTACCCCGTCCGGGTATCGGCTCCGGGGCACCCCCGATGATCATCCGTGGCGGTTCATGGGGCAGAATCCGGAACGCCGGACACGACCATCCCGGCAGCACCGTGCCGGTCACCACCGGCCCTACGCACGACAGGAGCACGCCCGTTGAACCAGGACAGGCGCGAACAGGTCCGACCCTTCCTGCGTGCGGGGGAGCACGTCGTCGCCGTGTGCGCGTACGAGCTGGGCCCGGGTGTCCCCACCCCGCCCGACGAGCTGGTCCCCCCGGCCGATCCGTCCGCGCTGCACCGCCGGATCGAGGCCAAGCTGCCCCGGCCGCTGGCCCAGCTGGTCCGGACCCACGTCATAGACCCGCGCCGTTCGCGCCCGGCCGCCGCCGCGGCCGCGGTGGACCGGCTGCCGGACGCCGTGGACCAGCTCGGCACCCGGCTGATGCACGGCAAGAGCATGGAGGGCGGCTGGCAGAGCGCGGCCGGGCACTTCCTCATCAGCCGGGCGGGCGCCCGGGGTTCGGTCACGGGCGTGCTCGCCGTCACCGACCGGCGCTGGTTCGGGCTCACCGACGTCTCGCACCTGTGGCAGTCGACGCCCGTGATGAAGGAGTACTGGGAGGTGCCCCGCCCGGCCGTCGCCGCCGTGCGCGCCAGGCCGACGGGCGTGCTCCAGCGGGGCCGGATGGACCTGGAGTTCACGGACGGCTCCTGGGTCGCCCTGCTGGCCTCCGTGCCCGCGCAGGCCGTGGCCTTCGCGGAGGCGGCCGCCCACTACCGCTGAGTCCGGCCCGGGCGGGCCGTCCCGGCCTGCCCGGCCCCGCGGACGGCGGCGGTTCGACCTGGGGGTGCTGCCCCCCCCGGCACGTACGGGGGCGCCCGGCCGCGCATGGCGCCGCACGGGCGGGGAAGACGCCGGACCACAGACCCGGGAACCCACGCGCAGGAGGCCGTGATGGCCGGAGACGGACTCTCGCACCGGGAGCGGAGGGCCCTGACCGCGATCGAACGCGCCCTGCGCGCGGACCCGCGCTTCGACCGGGCCATGACGTTCGGGACGCGCCTGTTCCCCCGCGACCCGGAACGGGCGGACGGGGGGAGCGGCGAGCGCCACGGCACGCTGACCGGCACGGTCTGCGCCCTGACGGCCGCCGCCCTCGTGCTGCTGCCGCTGGCCGTCGCCACGTCCGCGCCCGTCCTCATCGCCGCGTTCGCCTCCTCCTACACGGCCACCCTCGTCGGCCTGTTCCTCCTCGTCCGCCGCTGGAGCCGACGCGACCGCCTCTAGGAGGCGGTGTCTGCGGGAGCCCCGAAGCGGGCCAGGTAGTGCCACACCCTCTTGACCGCCTGCGGATCGTGGCCGCCGGTGTCCGCGGCGGCTCCGACGATCCGCGGGTCGAGGCCGCCCCCGACGGCGATCCGGGCGCCCAGTTCCACGAACTCCGGACCCCGGTAGGCGGGGTGCCGGCGGAGCTCCTCGACGGTCAGGCGGAACCCGTCGTGCCATTCCACCGGGCACGGGAGCCGGCCGGCCGCCGCCTCGACGGGCGTGCCCCGGTAGCAGGGGTCCAGGACCAGCGCCTCGACGTCCCGGTCCAGCCGGACGGGACCGTGGACCTGCGCCTCGATGTAGTCGTCGAGCGCGTCCTGCCGGTCGGCCAGGGCGAGCGCGATGAGCCCCATGCGGTCCGCGGTGCCGAAGTCCGAGGGCTCCAGGAAGCTGTCCGGGTAGCAGAACGTCGTCCGCTCCAGCGTCGCGGCGGTGAGCCGCAGGTGCGCCGAGCCGAACCGGGGCGCCCCGCCGACCGCCTTGCGGCGGAAGTTCAGCGCCCCGTAGACGGGCCGCTCGCTCGCTGCCGCGCCGTCGTAGGCGCCGTCGAAGATCCGGCTCTCCCACCGCCACCGGTCGCCCCCGGGATGGGCGGTGAGGCCGCCGTTGCTCGTCCCGGTGACGAACTGCGACAGGTAGACGCCGGTCTCCGCGAGTGCCTCCAGCAGGGGGCCGCCCCGGACCGCGCGGTCCGGGTGGAAGTTCAGCGTCACCCGCAGCGCCGGGTCCACGGCGGGACCGGACGACAGCCCGGCCACGTGCCCCAGGGCCCTCTGCTGCGGTGTCGGGAGATGATCGGCGCTCATCCGCGCAGTCTCCCCGCACCGCCCGGACCACGCACCCCGTTTTCCCCGCGCCCGCTGGGCCTGCCGCGCACATCCGTCCCTGCCGCGCCCGCCGGGCCCGTCCGCGCTCGCGACGCCCATCCGTGCTCGCCACGCCCGTCCGCGCCCGCCGTGCCCCGCCGGGCCCACCGCGCCCGCTCGCCCGGCCCCGCGCCGCCGCCCGCCGGTACGCCCGCCGCCGCCCGCCGGTACGCCCCCCGTCGCCCCGTGCCCGGGCCGCGCCCGGGGGCCACGCGGCC
>NZ_JBFBGN010000039.1:0-55067 GCF_040684675.1 Streptomyces sp. NPDC089915
TGGTCATCCGGCTGATCGCGTACCTGTTCGTGGGCCACCTCTTCGCCTTCTTCGTATGTCATTCGGCGTCTTCCGCCTTGATGCCCAAGCCCGGGAGGAGGTTCGGGAGGAGGGGCGGGATGGTGATGTCCGGCTGGGGCAGGCCCGGGGCCGGGGTGGCCGGGGTGGACTGGCCGCCCTGTGCCGGGGGGTGCAGCAGGTCGCCGGTGCCGCCCAGGAGGCCCGTTCCCGGGGCCGGGGCGTGGCTGCCGCCGGAGCTGGGCGCGGCGGGGGCCGCCGGCTGCGACGGGGCTCCGGACGCGGGGGCGGACTGCTGGTGCTGTCCCGGGGCCGGTGCGGCGGGGGCGGAGGAGCCGGAGCCCGGTCCGCCGCGGCTCTGCTCCGGGGGCTTGGGCAGCAGGCCCTGGAGCGGCTCCACGTCATCGTCTATGGCCTGGAAGACCGAGGTCACCTGGTCTCCGACGTCGTGGAGCTGTGGCGGGAGGTTGGAGCGGAGCCGGCCCCACGCGTCGCGGTGGGAGCGGGAGAACGAGGACAGCGTCTGGATCGGGCCGAGGGAGCCGTCCCGTTCGTAGGCCGCCTGGAGGAGCCGGTGGCCCTCCGCCGCGTCGTGCTGCATGCCCGCCAGGGCCCGCCTGATCTGCCCCAGGACCTCGTGGTCCAGGGGGCCGGAGCGGCCGCGCTCCATCAGCCTGCGCGCCTCCGACAGCCGGTTGGAGGCGCGGTCGAGGTAGAGCTCGCCCCGGTCCGCGTCCTCGTCGGCCATGCCCAGCTTGAGGTCCTCCATGCCCAGCTTGACCGGGTAGAGGGAGTCACCCGGCAGGGCGTCGGTGCTGGCAGCGGCCACTCCGCTGAAGGCCCCTGCGGCCACACCCACGGTGAGGCCGCCCGCTGCGATGCCCTTGGACCAGCGGGAGCGGGGCCGCAATTTCCGGAGCGTGGTCGCCCGGTGGGCGCCGCGGCCGGTCCGCTGCTCGGGCACCTGAGGGTCCGCGGCGGCACCGCCCCCGGCCCTTTCCTCCATCACCATGGCCTCCATGGCGGCGACGAGCTGTGCTCGTTGCACCACTTTGACCTCGGGGTCCAGCACCGGGCGCGGCATTCTTTCGCCGAGCACGCTCGCCAGGGCCAACAGCCGGTCGTGGTCGGCAGATTCGGCAGGTGCCTCGGACTGCTCGGCCGCCGGTTCCGGTTCCGAAAGGTCGGACGGGGTCCGCTCCTCCAGGGCCTGGGCGAAGGCGTTCGCCCGCCGGTGCGGAGTCACGTTCGCGATCACTGGCGGCACCTCCTCTCGTCATGACGATCGACTCCCCAAGGTGTCCGGAAGGTTGCCTTCCTTGAGCACATCCACACTTTCGGGTGAGCGGCTTCGGGCAGGGCGTGTCCACAGGGAGCCTGCATTCCGCACAACGAGCGGCGCGGCACTTGGGTTACGGACGAAGGATGATCGGACCACAGCGTCATCGAGGGGTCACCGGGTGTGAGGTTGTCGTGTTTTTTCGCGGACCGTCGTGCGCCGTGTCAGCGGGCGTCGTCCGGCAGCAGGCGGGCCAGGGTGCGGACCGCCCGGTACTGGAGCGTTTTGATCGCGCCCTCGTTCTTCCCCATGACCCGGGCCGTCTCGGCGACCGAGAGGCCCTGGAGGAAGCGGAGGGTCACGCACTCCTGCTGCTGCGGGTTGAGCTTGCGCACGGCTTCGAGCAGGGCCGCGTTGGACAGGGACTCCAGGACGGAGTCCTCGGGGCTGCGCTCCACCTCGTTGGCGTCGAGCATCTCGCCGGTGGTGACCTCCAGGCGGAAGCGGCTGGACTTGAAGTGGTCCGCCACCAGGTTCCGCGCGATGGTCACCAGCCAGGCGCCGAAGTCGCGCCCCTGCCAGGTGAAGGTGGAGATGCGGCGCAGCGCGCGCAGGAAGGTCTCACTGGTGAGGTCCTCCGCGGTCGCCTTGCCGCCGACGCGGTAGTAGATGTAGCGGTACACCGTGTCGCTGTACTGGTCGTAGAGGCGGCCGAAGGCCTCCGCCTCGCCGGCCTGGGCGCGTTCGACCAGGTCCATCATGCGGGCCTGGTCGCTGTCCGCCGTGGGGCGGCGGGCGGCGGGCGCGCTCGTTCCGGCGCCGGCGGCGGACCCCGCGCTGGTGCGACCGCGTCTGCCCACCGTCGCCCCGCCGTCGGTCAGGGCGTAGCAGGGACCGGCCGGGCCGAGGCCGGCAGGGACGGCGGCGAAGGCGGGGACGGCGTACGCGGTGGGGACGAAGCCGCGCAGGTGGTCGAGGACCGTTGCGCGCAGCGTAGCCAGGCCCGAGGCGTCAACCCCGACAGGTGGGTACACGGGACTCCCAGAGGCAGAGCTTCCATCACGTGCAGTGCGGGACCGTTCACCCGTCGTGGCGACAGGCGGGCGGCGGCATGCGTTTGAGGAGAATAACGCTTCGTACAGGCAGCACTACACCCAGTTGCTGAAATCACCGGTTCCGACACTTCTGTTGCGTGTCGAGGGCATATTCAGTGCGGGATGGTGATCGGTTATTGATCACTTGGGTGCGCGGAATGGACGCTTCCGGGGTTCCCCGCGACCGAGTCGGGCAGGCCGGAGTGCCGCGCCGACGGCGCGGGTAGAGGGGAGCGAATGACCACGTCCCCGCCCCTGTGCGGGGCGGGGCCCGGCGTTGCTACTTGCGGCGGCGGTGGAGGGCGATCGCGGCGGCCGCGCCGCCCGCGATCGCGCCGACTCCGGCGGCGGCCGGGACGCCGACCTTCACGGCCTTGCGTCCGGTCCGATAGTCGCGCAGCCGCCAGTCGTGCTCGCGGGCATGCTTGCGCAGTTTTGTGTCGGGATTGATCGCGTACGGATGTCCGACCAGTGACAGCATCGGGATGTCGTTGTGCGAATCGCTGTACGCCGCGCAGTGCGCGAGGTCCAGGTCCTCGGCGGCGGCCAGCGCGCGCACCGCCTCCGCCTTGGCGGGGCCGTGCAGCGGCTCGCCGACCAGGCGGCCGGTGTAGACGCCGTCCACGGACTCGGCGACGGTGCCCAGGGCGCCGGTCAGGCCGAGGCGGCGGGCGATGATCGTGGCGGTCTCGACGGGGGCGGCGGTGACGAGCCAGACCTTCTGGCCGGCGTCGAGGTGGGCCTGGGCGAGGGCGCGGGTGCCCGGCCAGATCCGCTCGGCCATGTACTCGTCGTAGATCTCCTCGCCGATCGACATCAGTTCGGAGACCTTGTGGCCCTTGACGATGGACAGGGCGCTGTCGCGGGCGTCCTGCATGTGGTCGGGGTCCTCGACCCCGGCGAGCCGGAACCAGGCCTGCTGCCAGGCGAAGCGGGCCAGTTCGCGGCGGCGGAAGAACTCGCGCTTGTAGAGGCCGCGGCCGAAGTGGAAGATCGCGGCGCCCTGCATGACGGTGTTGTCGAGGTCGAAGAAGGCGGCGGCGAGGTCGTCGCCGGGGACCGGGAACTCGGGCTCGGGCTCGGTCTCCGGCGCGTCGGACGCGGGCTCGGCGGCCGTTTCCGTTCCGGTTCCGCTTGCTCTCCCGGGGGCCGGCGGCTCCGCCGGGGCCTCCTGCGGCGGGGCTTCGGACAGCGCGGTCTTGCGGGCGGCCTCGGCCGAGGCCTCGCCTGCCAGCACGCTGCGTGCTGTCGCGGAGCGTCTACGGGGGGTGAGCCATCCCAGAGCGGCCATGACGCGAGCATAGCCATTGTGTTCGGGAGTTCCCGAACCGCCGGGAAACGGGGCGGTTAACTCTTCGGGCGGACCGTCGCGGCGCGGGACAATGGCGGCATGAGCCCTTTGCTGCGCCGTAAGGAAAAGAAGCGTCCCGAGGAGCGGATGGTGACGCTCATCGGGAAGCCGGGGTGTCATCTCTGCGACGACGCCCAGGAAGTGATCGAGAAGGTGTGCGCCGAGACCGGGGCGCGGTGGGAGAAGAAGGACATCTCGCAGGACGAGGAGCTCTACCGCAGGCACTGGGAGCAGATTCCGGTAGTGCTCGTGGACGGTGAACAGCACACCTTCTGGAGGGTGAACTCCGAGCGCCTCCGGAAGGCATTGGGAGCCTGACCCTCCGGGCCGTTACCATCATGGGCGATTTATGGGGACTCGGGGGCGTATCGATGAGGAGTGTGTACCGCTTTGCCCCCCTCGGGATTTGAACGGGTTCGGCCCGTTCCCGGTTCCGGCCCCGTGCGCCCGGCCTGCGTGACCCCGGTCACTTTGCTCGGACAAAGCGGACACAATCTTTGTGCACGCGTTCACAAAGACATAGCCTGCTTCCGACGGGGCGGTCCTGGGACAAGAGGCCGCCTACAGCCCCGCTCATCCCGCAGGAGCATCGTGGCAACTGGCCGAACTCACCGACCGGCGACCCGCAGCCGAGGTATTCCCGAGGCCACTGTCGCCCGGCTTCCGCTGTACCTGCGCGCACTCACCGCGCTCTCCGAGCGCTCGGTACCCACGGTGTCCTCCGAGGAGCTCGCGGCCGCCGCCGGAGTGAACTCCGCGAAGCTGCGCAAGGACTTCTCCTACCTCGGCTCCTACGGCACCCGTGGCGTGGGCTACGACGTCGAGTACCTCGTCTACCAGATCTCCCGCGAGCTCGGGCTGACCCAGGACTGGCCCGTCGTCATCGTCGGCATCGGCAACCTCGGCGCCGCCCTGGCCAACTACGGCGGTTTCGCGTCGCGCGGGTTCCGCGTGGCCGCGCTGATCGACGCCGACCCGGCCATGGCCGGGAAGCCGGTGGCCGGCATGCCCGTGCAGCACACCGATGAGCTGGAGAAGATCATCGAGGAGAACGGCGTCTCCATCGGGGTCATCGCGACCCCGGCGGGCGCCGCGCAGCAGGTCAGCGAGCGGCTGATCGCCGCCGGTGTGACCTCCATCCTGAACTTCGCGCCCACCGTGCTCCAGGTGCCGGAGGGCGTCGACGTGCGCAAGGTCGACCTGTCGATCGAACTGCAGATCCTCGCGTTCCACGAGCAGCGCAAGGCCGGCGAGGACACGGGCGCTGCCGCGGAGGCCCCCGCTCCCGCCGCCGGCGCCGGTGGCACCGGTGCGGCTCCGGCCGCCGCCGTCGAGCCGCCGGCCGGACGGGGCGCGGCCGCCGCGCGCAAGAACGGGCCCGAGGGCGACGTCCCGGCGGTGATGCCGGCATGAGTCTGCTCGTCGTTGGCCTGAGCCACCGCAGCGCGCCGGTGAGCGTGCTGGAGCGGGCCTCGCTGTCCGCCGACGCCAAGGTCAAGCTGCTGCACGACACCCTGGCCGCCGAGCCGGCGGCCGAGGCGACGGTGCTGGCCACCTGCAACCGGATCGAGCTGTACGCCGACGTGGACAAGTTCCACGCCGGTGTCGCCGAGCTGTCCACGCTGCTGGCCCAGCACAGCGGGGTCGCGCTGGAGGAGCTCACCCCCTACCTGTACGTGCACTACGAGGACCGGGCGGTGCACCACCTGTTCTCGGTGGCGTGCGGGCTGGACTCGATGGTCGTGGGCGAGGGCCAGATCCTCGGGCAGATCAAGGACGCGCTGGCGCTGGGGCAGGAGCTGCACACCGCCGGGCGGCTGATCAACGACCTCTTCCAGCAGGCGCTGCGGGTCGGCAAGCGGGCGCACTCGGAGACCGGGATCGACCGGGCCGGGCAGTCGCTGGTGACCTTCGGCCTGGAGCAGCTGGCCGTGCGGGAGCCGGTCGCGGACTGGGCCGCCGGCAAGCGGGCGCTGGTGATCGGCGCCGGGTCGATGTCCTCGCTGGCCGCCGCCACGCTCGCGCGGGTGGGGGTCGCGGAGATCGTCGTGGCGAACCGCACCGCGGAGCGGGCGGAGCGTCTCGCGGAGATTCTGGTTGCCTCGGGCACCGGTGTCGCCGCGCGGGCCGTGCCGATGTCCGCCGTGGCCGATGAGCTGGTGCTCGCCGACGTGGTGGTGTCCTGTACCGGGGCCACCGGGCTGGTGCTGACCGGGGATGACGTGGCCGCCGCGGTGTCGGGGGGCCCTGCGGGGCTTTCCCCCACCCCGCCCCTTCCCGAAACCGGGGCTGCGCCCCGGACCCCCTGGGGGCTCCGCCCCCAGACCCCCGCGCCTCACGCGCCGGCGGGGCTGGATTTGGCCGATGTCGACGTTCTGGCGCGGCTCGTCGTCGCCGCCGAAGGTGGGCAGCGGCGGCTCGCCGATGCCGGGGCCGCTCGGACCATCGCGCCCGCCGCGCTCGCCGAGGAGGCCTGTCCCGTCGGGGACGGGCGGTCCGCGCTCGCCGGGGTGGACGCCGGGTCGCTGGAGCTGCACGGGGCCTGGGCCGATCAGGGCGAGGCCGCCGCGCAGCGGCAGCAGCCGCGGCGGGGGAACCGGAGCCAGGGTGACGGGGCGCCCGTGCGGCTCGCGCTGCTGGACCTGGCCATGCCCCGGGACATCGACGCCGCCGCGCACCGGATCCCGGGCGTGCGGCTCGTCGACATCGAGAGCCTGGCCGAGGCCAGCGCGGACGCGCCCATGGCGGCCGACGTCGACGCCGTGAAGGGGATCGTGGCCGAAGAGGTCGCGGCCTTCGGGGCGGCGCAGCGGGCCGCGCACATCACCCCCACCGTCGTCGCCCTGCGGGCGATGGCCGCCGAGGTCGTCGCCATGGAGGTGGCGCGGCTCGACGGGCGGGTACCCGACCTCGACGAACGGCAGCGCGCGGAGGTCACCCAGACCGTGCGCCGCGTCGTCGACAAGCTCCTCCACGCGCCGACCGTGCGCGTGAAGCAGCTCGCGAGCGAGCCCGGCGGCGCCGGGTACGCCGAGGCGCTGCGTGAACTCTTCGACCTCGACCCTCAGACGGTGGCATCCGTCAGCCGGGCGGACGCGGCCGATCCGAAGAACGACGACCCAGGACGGGCATCATGAACTCACGTCCCGACCAGCCCCTCAGGCTTGGCACGCGGCGCAGCAAGCTGGCCATGTCCCAGTCCGGGCACGTCGCCGAGGCGGTCCGGGCGGTCACCGGCCGGCCCGTGGAGCTCGTGGAGATCACGACGTACGGCGACGTGTCCCGCGAGAACCTCGCGCAGATCGGCGGCACCGGCGTGTTCGTCACCGCCCTGCGCGACGCGCTCGTGCGCGGCGAGGTCGACTTCGCCGTGCACTCGCTGAAGGACCTGCCGACCGCGCAGCCCGACGAGCTGGTCATCGCGGCCATGCCGGTGCGCCAGGACCCGCGCGACGCCCTCGTGGCGCGCGACGGGCTGACCTTCGAGCAGCTGCCGGACGGGGCCCGGGTCGGTACCGGCTCGCCCCGGCGCATGGCGCAGCTGAACGCGTACGCCAAGGGCCTGGGCAAGTCGATCGAGTGCGTCGCCATCCGCGGCAACGTCGACACCCGGATCCAGTTCGTGCGCGACGGTGAGCTCGACGCGGTCGTGCTGGCCGCCGCCGGGCTGAACCGGATCGGGCGCGGTGACGAGGCGACCGACCTGCTGTCGGTCGACAACGTGCTGCCCGCGCCCGGCCAGGGAGCCCTGGCCGTGGAGTGCCTGGCGTCCGACGCGGAGCTCATCGCCGCGCTCGGGCAGCTCGACGACGCGCACACGCGCGCCGCGGTCACCGCGGAGCGTGCCCTGCTCGCCGCGCTGGAGGCGGGCTGCAGCGCTCCCGTGGGCGCGCTCGCCGACCTGCTCGCCGACGGCCAGATTGTCAATGAAATGCGCCTGCGTGGTGTCGTGGGAACCCTCGACGGTTCCACGCTGGTGCAGCTGTCCACCACCGGTCCCGTGCCCCAGTCGTACGACGAGGCCATGGCGCTCGGCCGCGAACTCGCGGACGAGATGCTGGCCAAGGGCGCGGCCGGTCTGATGGGGGAGCGATCCCTTTGAACCCCTCAAGCCCCACCACCTCCGCCTTCCCGGCCGTCGCGGTCCAAGGGCTGGTCACCTTCCTGGGTGCCGGCCCCGGCGACCCGGGTCTGCTGACGCTGCGCGCCGTCGAGGCGCTCGGCGCCGCGGACGTACTGGTCGCCGAGCCCGAGGTGCTCGACGTCGTACGGACCCACGCGCGCGCGGGCGTCGACACGCCGCAGCTGACGGTCGCTGACGAGAAGTCAGCCGCCGCCGGGGTCCCGGTGATCCGCGACGCGGCCAATCTTGTCATGGAGGCCGCGCGCTCCGGCAGGCGGGTCGTCCGTGCCGTCACCGGCGACCCGGGGCTGGACGGGAACGCCGCCGCCGAGATGCTGGCCTGCGCGAACGAGGGGATCCCCTTCGAGGTCGTCCCCGGTGTCGCGACCGCCGTCGGCGTGCCCGCGTACGCGGGTGTGCCGCTGCGCGGGGACAAGGGCGCGGACGTGCGCTTCGTGGACGCCCGGCACGCGTCGCCGCGCTGCTGGGCCGAGGTCGGCGCCAGCGAGGGCAGCGTCGTGGTCGTCTCCGCCACGCTGGAGACCGTCGCCGCCGCGGCCGCCGAGCTGGTGTCGGCGGGCCGCAAGCCGGAGACCCCGCTGACGGTGACCGTCGGCGGTACGACGACCCGGCAGCGGACCTGGACCGCGACCCTGGGCACGATCGCCCAGGTGTTCAAGCAGGGCAAGGTGCTCCCCTCCCCCGAGGGCTCCCGGCCGGTCATAGCCGTGGTCGGCGAGCAGGGCGCCGCCGCGCGCCGCGAGGAGCTGGCCTGGTTCGAGTCGAAGCCGCTGTTCGGCTGGCGGGTGCTCGTACCGCGCACCAAGGAGCAGGCCGCTTCGCTCTCCGACCAGCTGCGTTCCTACGGCGCCGTGCCGCACGAGGTGCCGACCATCGCCGTGGAGCCGCCGCGCACCCCGCAGCAGATGGAGCGGGCGGTCAAGGGCCTGGTCACCGGCCGCTACGAGTGGATCGCCTTCACCTCGGTGAACGCCGTCAAGGCGGTGCGGGAGAAGTTCGAGGAGTACGGGCTCGACGCGCGCGCCTTCGCGGGCATCAAGGTCGCCGCGGTCGGCGAGCAGACCGCGGCCGCGCTGGTCGAGTTCGGCGTGAAGCCGGACCTGGTGCCCAGCGGTGAGCAGTCGGCCGCCGGTCTGCTGGAGGACTGGCCGCCGTACGACCCGGTCTTCGACCCGATCGACCGCGTCTTCCTGCCGCGCGCCGACATCGCCACCGAGACGCTGGTGGCCGGGCTGATCGAGCTGGGCTGGGAGGTCGACGACGTCACGGCCTACCGGACCGTGCGCGCCTCGCCGCCGCCGGCGGACACCCGTGAGGCGATCAAGGGCGGCGGCTTCGACGCCGTTCTCTTCACGTCGTCCTCGACGGTGCGCAACCTGGTCGGCATCGCCGGCAAGCCGCACAACGTGACCGTCATCGCCTGTATCGGGCCGGCGACGGCCAAGACGGCGGAGGAGCACGGCCTGCGCGTGGACGTGCTGTCGCCGGAGCCGAGCGTGGGCAAGCTGGCGGAGGCGCTGGCCGCGTACGGGGAGGCCCGGCGCGAGGCGGCCAAGGAGGCCGGCGAGGCCGTGGCCCGGCCGAGCGAGCGCCGTCCCGGCGCGCGGCGCCGTCGTACGACGTGAGCGGGCCGGCCGCGTTAGCGGGGTTAGTGGCGGAAGGGGCCCGGGTGCGCAGAGCGCCCGGGCCCCTTCGGCGTGTCCGGGGCGGCCGGCCCCGGGTGCTGGGCGCGGGGGCGGGGGAGCGACGGCCTAGGCTGGGGGCGACTGCTGTCGATGCTCGAAGAGGCGACTAGAAGATGAGCGCGTACGGATCCTTCCCCGGCTCCCGGCCCCGCCGGCTGCGCACCACCCCGGCGATGCGGCGGATGGTCGCCGAGTACCGGCTGCACCCCTCGGATCTGATCCTGCCGGCGTTCGTCCGGGAGGGCATCAGCGAGCCGCTGGCGATCTCGGCGATGCCGGGCGTGGTCCAGCACACCCGGGACACGCTGCGGAAGGCGGCCGTGGAGGCGGTCGAGGCGGGCGTCTCGGGGATCATGCTCTTCGGGGTCCCGGCGGACGAGAACAAGGACGCGCTGGGCACGGCGGGCACCGAGCCGGACGGCATCCTGCAGCTGGCGATCCGCGACGTGAAGTCGGAGGTCGGCGACGACCTGGTGATCATGTCGGACCTGTGCCTGGACGAGTACACCGACCACGGCCACTGCGGGGTCCTGGACGAGAACGGCCGCGTCGACAACGACGCGACGCTGGAGCGGTACGCGGAGATGGCCCAGGTCCAGGCCGACGCGGGCGTCCACGTGGTGGGCCCGAGCGGCATGATGGACGGCCAGGTCGGCGTGATCCGCGACGCGCTCGACGAGACGGGCCACGAGGACGTGGCGGTCCTGGCCTACACGGCCAAGTACTCCTCCGCCTTCTACGGCCCCTTCCGCGAGGCCGTCGCCTCCTCCCTCCAGGGCGACCGCAAGACCTACCAGCAGGACCCGGCGAACGCCCGCGAGTCCCTGCGCGAGCTGGCGCTGGACCTGGAGGAGGGCGCCGACATGGTCATGGTCAAGCCCGCCGGCCCCTACCTGGACATCCTGCACCGGGTCGCCGAGGCCGTGGACGTGCCGGTGGCCGCGTACCAGATCAGCGGCGAGTACGCGATGATCGAGGCGGCCGCGGAGAAGGGCTGGATCGAGCGCGACCGCGCCATCCTGGAGACCCTGCTCGGCATCAAGCGGGCGGGCGCGGACACGATCCTGACGTACTGGGCGACCGAGGTCGCGGGCTGGCTGCGCAACGAGCGGTGACCTCCGGTGGTGGCGGGGGGATCTCGCTCCGGCGGCCGCCCCCCGCTCCGCCCGGATTTTTTTCGCCCGGGCTGTCACATCCGCCTCGCGGGACGGGTCAGTGCAGTGAGAACCACACGCTGACGCGCCGACCCGAGAAGAGGCCGATCATGACCGAGATCCACGAGACCCCCCGCTCCCGCATGTCCAACCCGGTGAAGACGCTGCCCGACCTCGGGGCGCTGACCGGGATGATGTACAAGGTGATCGGCAACGGCACGGTCCCGCAGTCCACGATCTCGCTGGTGCACCTGCGGGCGGGCCAGATCGTCGCCAACACCTACCTGACGGCGATGCACACCGAGGCCCTGCGCGCCGCCGGCGAGACCGAGGCGCGCATCACCGCCGTCTCCTCCTGGGCGGACGCCCTGTACTTCACCCCGGCCGAGCGGGCGGCACTGGCCCTGGTCGAGGCGGTCCTGACGGCCCCGGCCGCCGGCCGGGAGCGGGTGTCGGACGCGGTGTTCGCGGAGGCCGCGGAGCACTACGACGAGAAGGCCCTGACGACCCTCGTCCTCGCGATCAGCCAGGTCAACTTCTTCATCCCGCTCGCCCTGATCGGCAAGCCGCTCCCGGGCCAGGCCGCCTCCAAGCAGTGGACCTGATGCGGGGAGGCTCCGCCGGGTGCACGCTGGAATTCAGCGGCCACGGAGGTGATCGCCATGAAGGATGCCGTCGGATGGCATGTGGAGATGGAGTTCCAGGAGGATCCCAAGCGCACCCGCGCGGCGGCCCTGGTCCGACTGCCTGACGGGAGCGAGATCCGCGGGCACGGGTATGCCAGCCGCCACCCCAGTGACGGTAATCAGGCCCGGGTGGGCGAGGAGATCGCGGCGGCCCGTGCGCTCAACGACATGAAGGAGCAGTTGCTCAGCAAGGCGCACAACGAGATCGACGACGCGTCCGGGCGCACGTCGTACCCGATCACTCGCTGACCCACCCGGTGAGTGCCGCCCAACTGGCGGGGGCGAGGTCGAGGACGGGACCGTCCTCGACCTTGCTGTCCCGGATGTGGATGGTGGTGGGGGTGGTGGCGACCTCGACGCACGCGTCGCCTTCGCTGCTGCTGTAACTGGACTTGAACCACTTCAGTGCGGCGCTCATAGCTCTCCTAGCAGCACCCTCAACAAGTCTTGTGTGTCTTGGGGGTTGAGGGCCTGAGTACGCAGCATGGCATACCTCTGGGTCAGAATGCTGACGTCGTCGGGGTCGGTGATCAGCTTGCTGCCGCGCTGGCCTTCGAAGTAACCGATGTGTTCGTGTTCCGGGGTTTCCAGCATGCTGAACGAGCCGGACGTTCCCGGGTGGTACGTCAGGCCCAGCGGCAGTACTTGCAGGGTGACCTGCGGAATCTCCATGCAGGCCAGCAGATGGCGCACCTGATCGGTGTAGACGGCATTGCCGCCGATGCGGTCCCGGAGTGCAGCCTCCGAGATGACGAAGGTGAGGCTCGGCGGCTGCTTACGGTGCAAGATCTCCGTCCTGGCAAGTCGCTTGACGGTCAGGCTCTCAATTTCCTCCGGCAGGTGGGCCGGGATGTTGCAGCCGAAAAGGGCCCGCATGTATGCCTCGGTCTGCACCAGCCCCGGAAGCACGATGGAGTCGTAACGGCTCATCGCGATCGCGCTTTTCTCAAGTTCCATGTACTCGTCGGACCACGGGGGGCTCGGGTCCCTTTCGGGCATCCCTAGAGCAGCCACGGTCAGCATGCCGGGAAGGCCCAGGTGCAGGTCCATCAGCTCGGCGACGTGCGGCATGAGGGTGCGGCGGCCCTGTTCGATGGAGCCGATTGTCTCTGAGTCCACCTTGATCAGCTCAGCGAGCTGTTTCTGGGTCAGGTTCTTGGCGAGCCTGGCCGCGGCCACCAGCTTGCCGACCATCTTCATCGTCGTCGCGTTGGGCCTGGGGCGCTTCTTCGGTGGCATGGCGATGAACTCCCCGTCTCCGGGCGTGGACTATCCCTGGGGCGCCCGTACTCATCGCAGAGTACGGGTCGGCTCTCTGTAGCAGCCTAGTCACGCCGCGCGACCATCGTCCCGTGAATCTAAATACTCAACCCGGGCTCATGCGCGAGCGGTTGTTCCCCCGGGCCTTCCAAACCGTCGCCTCCGCGCGGGACTTCACGCGCGAGACGCTCGCGAACTGGGAGCTCCCGGGCCGGCGGGACGACGTCGTGCTGTGCGTCAGCGAGCTGGCGACCAACGCCCTGCGGTACGGGGTGCCGCGCGGCCGTTCCTACCGGGTGCGGCTGCTGAACTTCGGGTGCTGCCTCCGCGTCGAGGTGCACGACAGCGGGCCCGGGCGGTCGCGGATCATGGGGCGGCCGCCCGGGACCGGGCTGCGGATCGTGGGGGCGGTCTCCGACCTGTGGGGGGTGCTGCCCCGGTCGCCCGGGAAGGTGGTGTGGGCCGAGTTCCGGTCGGGCGACTGCTAGGCGGGGGACGGCGCGGCGGCCGCGTTCTCCTTGATGACGGAGAACCCGCCGCCCTGCGGGTCGGCGAGGACGGCCATGCGCCCGGCCGGCATGTCGAAGGCGGGAGCCAGGACGGTGGCGCCCGCGCGGACGGCGGCGGCCTGGATCTCGTCCACGTCGTCCACCTTGAAGTACGGCATCCAGTGCGGGGGCACGCCGGGCGGCAGGTTGGACATGTCCATCATCCCGGCGACCCCGCGCCCGCCGACCTTGAACTCCGTGTAGCCCTCGGCGCCTTCGAGGGTGGTGGGCTCGGGGCTGATGGGGAGGATGGCGCCGTAGAACGCGGCGGCCTTGTGGGTGTCGGGGGTGGTCAGCTCGTTCCAGATGAGGGCGCCGTGCTCGTTGACGATGCCGGCGCCGTGGAAGGTGCCGGGCTCCCAGAGGCCGAAGACGGCGCCGGTGGGGTCCTGGACGACGGCCATGCGGCCGAGGTCCATGACGTCCTGGGCGCCCATCATGACGGTCGCGCCGGCGTGGGTGGCGGCCTTGAGGGTGGCGTCGACGCTGTCGGTGGCGAGGTAGGTGGTCCACACGGTGGGCATGCCCGGCTCTGTGGCCCGCATGATCCCGGCGACGGGCCTGCCCTTGAGGGTGCAGACGGAGTAGCCGCCGGTCTCGGCGGGGCCGACTTCGCCCTGCCAGCCGAAGAGGTCGCGGTAGAAGTCGAGGGCGGCCTGCTGGTCGGGGGCCATCAGGTCGATCCAGCAGGGGGTGCCGGGCTTGTAGGACGGCGCCCCGCACAAGCCCCCCGCATACTCAAGGGCATGAGCTACGACGCCATCGTCCTCGCCGGCGGCGCCGCCCGGCGCCTAGGCGGGGCCGACAAGCCCACCCTCCCGGTCGGCACCCGCACCCTCCTCGACCGCGTCCTGGCGGCCTGCCCGGACGCCGGCGAAACCGTGGTCGTCGGCACCCGCAGGACCACCGCCCGCCCCGTCGAGTGGACCCTGGAGACCCCTCCCGGCGGCGGCCCCGTGGCCGCGCTGGACGCCGGGCTGCGGCGCACGACCGCCGGGCTGGTCCTCGTACTCTCCGCCGACCTCCCCTTCCTCGACCGGGACACCGTCCACGCCCTCCTCGCCGAGGCCGCCGCCGGCCCGGGCGACGGGGCCCTGGTCAGGGACCCCGAGGGCCGCGACCAGCCCCTCGTCGCCGCATACCGCGCCGAGCCCCTGCGCCGCGAGATCGCCCTGCTCGCGACCGAGCACGGCACCCTCCACGGCCTCCCCCTCCGCGCGCTCACCGCCGAGCTGGAGCTGTCCAGGATCACCCCCGCTGCGCCACTCGCCTCCTTCGACTGCGACACCTGGGAGGACCTGGCGACGGCGCGCGCCCGCATCAGAGAGCATGGGACCGTGCTGGATCAATGGATCAACGCCGCCAAGAACGAGCTCGGCATCGACCTCGACGTCGACGTGAAGACCCTGCTCGACCTCGCCCGTGACGCCGCCCACGGTGTCGCCCGGCCCGCCGCACCGCTGACGACCTTCCTCGTCGGCTACGCGGCCGCCCGCGCCGAGGCGGCCGGAGCCGACCCCGCGCAGGCCGTCGCCGAGGCCTCCCGGAAGGCCGCCGACCTGGCCCTGCGCTGGGCGGCGGAGGCCGAGTCCCTCGACCCCGGGCCCGCCGGCCCCGAGGGGAACGGCTCGCCGTGACCCGGACCGACGCCGACGGCGCCTTGGACGAGGCCCTCGCCCTCGTCAGCCGTACGACCCCCGCGGACGGGACCCACCGCGCCACCGCCTGGCAGCGGGCCCGGGAGACCGCCGCCCTGGCCGGTACGACCGTCCGGGCGCGAGGCCACCGCGTGCCCCTCGCGGACGCGCTCGGCGAGGTGCTGACCGCCTCCCTGGACGCCCTCGGCGACCTGCCGTCCTTCGACACCTCGGCCATGGACGGCTGGGCCGTCGCCGGACCCGGGCCCTGGAGCGTCCGCCCCGGCGACGGGATCCTCGCCGGCGGCACCGGCGAGGGCGCCTCCGCACCCCTCGGCGACGGCGAGGCCGTCCGGATCGCCACCGGCGCCCGGATCCCCGCGGACACCACCGCCGTGATCCGCAGCGAGCACGCCCGCGAGGCCGGCGGCCAGCTGTACGCCACCCGCACCGTGAGCACCGGCCAGGACATCCGCCCGCGCGGCCAGGAGTGCCGCTCCGGCGACCCGCTGCTCCCGGCGGGCTCCCTCGTCACCCCCGCCGTGCTCGGGCTGGCCGCGGCCGCCGGGTACGACGAGCTCGCCACCCGGCCCCGGCCGCGCGTGGAGATCCTCGTCCTCGGCGACGAACTGCTCACCGAGGGCCGGCCGCACGACGGGCTGATCCGCGACGCCCTGAGCCCCATGCTGGGCCCCTGGCTCACCCGGATCGGCGCCGAGGTGCTCTCCACCCGCCGGCTCGGCGACGACCCGGCCGGGGCCGAGGCCCTCTTCCGGGCGGTGACCGAGTCCACCGCCGACGTGGTCGTCACCACCGGCGGCACCGCCTCAGGCCCCGTCGACCACGTCCACCCGGTCCTGGAACGGGCCGGCGCCGAACTCCTCGTGGACGGGGTCGCCGTACGCCCCGGGCACCCGATGCTGCTGGCCCGGATCGGCGACCGGACCGACGGCCGCCACGTCGTCGGCCTGCCCGGCAACCCCCTCGCCGCCGTGTCCGGGCTGCTGACCCTGGCCGAGCCGCTGCTGCGGGCCCTCGCCGGCCGCCGCCAGCGGCCCCGCTACGCCGTGCCGGTCCAGGGCGACGTGCCGGGGCACCCGCACGACACCCGGCTGGTGCCGGTCCTGCTGACCGACGAGCACGCCGTACCGCTGCGCTACAACGGCCCGGCGATGCTCCGCGGGGTGGCCGCCGCCGACGCGCTGGCCGTCGTACCGCCGCACGGCGCGCGCTCCGGGCAGGAGCTGGAGGTCCTCGACCTGCCGTGGGCCGCGGGGGGATGTTTCACGTGAAACTCCACGGCCAGGACGCGATGGCGCGCGGCGCCGACGAGAGGCTCGTCGCGCGGCGGATCAAGCTCCCCAAGCGGGTGGTGGAAAGGCCGCTGCGCCAGGTCACGCGGCGGCTGCTGATGGCGCTGTTCGTGCTGTGCCTGACCGTCCTGATCGTGTGGCTCGACCGGGAGGGCTACCACGACAACGCCAACGACAAGGTCGACTTCCTCGACTGCGTCTACTACGCGACGGTCACCCTGTCGACGACGGGCTACGGCGACATCGTCCCGTACAGCGACAGCGCGCGGCTGGTGAACGTCCTGCTGATCACCCCGCTGCGCGTGCTGTTCCTGATCATCCTGGTCGGGACCACCCTGGAGGTCCTGACCGAACGCACCAGGGAAGAGTGGCGGTTGAACCGCTGGAGGAAGAACTTGCGCGAGCACACGGTCGTCGTCGGCTTCGGCACCAAGGGCCGCTCGGCGCTCCAGACGCTCCTGGCGACCGGCCTCCAGAAGGAGCAGGTCGTCATCGTCGACCCGAGCGCCAAGGTCATCGACATGGCCAACGCGGAGGGGTTCACGGGGGTCGTCGGCGATGCCACCCGTTCGGACGTGCTGCTGCGCGCGGAGCTCCAGAAGGCCCGTCAGATCATCATCGCCACCCAGCGGGACGACACCGCGGTCCTGGTCACGCTGACGGCCCGGCAGCTCAACCGGGGCGCGAAGATCGTGACGGCGGTCCGCGAGGAGGAGAACGCGCCGCTGCTGAAGCAGTCCGGCGCGGACGCCGTCATCACGAGCGCGAGCGCGGCCGGACGGCTGCTGGGGCTGTCGGTGCTCAGCCCCCGGGCGGGCGCGGTGATGGAGGACCTGATCCAGCAGGGCAGCGGCCTGGACCTGATCGAACGCCCCGTGAACCGGGCCGAGGTCGGGCGGGGGGTGCGGGAGACCGACGACCTGGTGGTCAGCGTGGTGCGCGGGCACCGGCTGCTCCCCTATGACGACCCCCACGCCAGCCCCCTCCAGCTGACGGACCGGCTGATCACCATCGTGCGTGCGGGCCCTCCGACGACCCCTCAGGTCACGCTCGGCCCGGCGGAGTAGCGGGCGCGGTAGATTCCGGGCCATGCATGCGATCACCATCGAACAGCCGGGCGGCCCCGAGGCCCTCGTCTGGGCCGAAGTACCCGATCCGGTGGCGGGCGAGGGCGAGGTGCTCGTCGAGGTCGCGGCGAGCGCCGTGAACCGCGCCGACGTCCTGCAGCGGCAGGGCTTCTACGATCCGCCGCCGGGCGCCTCGCCCCATCCCGGCCTGGAGTGCTCCGGACGGATCGCCGCGCTGGGGCCGGGGGTTTCCGGCTGGGCCGTGGGCGACGAGGTGTGCGCGCTGCTGTCGGGCGGCGGGTACGCGCAGAAGGTCGCCGTCCCGGCGGGCCAGCTGCTGCCGGTCCCGCAGGGCGTGGACCTGGTGGCGGCGGCCGCGCTGCCGGAGGTCGTCGCGACGGTGTGGTCCAACGTGTTCATGGTCGCGGGGCTGCGGCCGGGCGAGACCCTCCTGGTGCACGGCGGTTCGAGCGGCATCGGCACCATGGCGGTCCAGCTGGGCAAGGCCGTGGGCGCGCGGGTGGCGGTGACGGCGGGCGGCAAGGAGAAGCTGGAACGCTGCGCGGAGCTGGGCGCGGACGTCCTCATCGACTACCGCGAGCAGGACTTCGTGGAGGAGCTGAAGGCCGCGACCGACGGGGCCGGGGCCGATGTGATCCTGGACATCATGGGCGCGAAGTACCTCGCGCGGAACCTGGAGGCGCTGGCCATGAACGGCCGGCTGGCGGTCATCGGCTTCCAGGGCGGCGTGAAGGCGGAGCTGGACCTGCGGATGCTGCTGGCGAAGCGCGGCGCGATCACGGCGACCTCGCTGCGGGCGCGCCCGCTGGAGGAGAAGGCGGCCATCATCGCGGCCGTACGGGAGCACGTGTGGCCCCTGATCGGCTCGGGCCGGGTCCGGCCGGTGGTCCACGCCGCGTACCCCGTCGAGGAGGCGGCCGAGGCCCACCGGGTCCTGGAGTCCAGCGCCCATGTGGGCAAGCTGCTCCTGACGTTCTGACGCGCGCGTTCCGCCGCTCCCCGGGGACTCGCCCGGGGAAGCGGCGGAAGGGCGGGGCGCGGCCCCTACAGGCCGCGCAGCAGCACCGCCGGGTTCTCCACGCAGTCGGCCACGTAGCGCAGGAACCCGCCCGCCGCGCCCCCGTCGCACACCCGGTGGTCGAACGTCAGGGACAGCTGCACGACCTGGCGCACCGCCAGCTCGCCCCGGTACACCCACGGCTTCGGGATGATCCGGCCCACCCCGAGCATCGCCGCCTCCGGGTGGTTGATGATCGGCGTGGAGCCGTCCACCCCGAACACCCCGTAGTTGTTCAGCGTGAACGTCCCGCCCGTCAGGTCCGACGGGGCCAGCCTCCCCGCCCGGGCCAGTTCCGTCAGCCGGGCGAACTCCGCCGACAGGGACTCCGGGCTGCGCGTCTGGGCGTCCCTGACGACCGGGACCATCAGCCCGCGCTCGGTCTGCGCGGCGAAGCCCAGGTGGACGGCGGGGAGCCGGACGATCTCGTTCGCCGCGAGGTCCACCGTGGAGTTGAGCTCCGGGTAGCGCGCCAGCGCGGCCGTGCAGATCCGGGCCAGCAGCGCGAGTACCGAGATCTTCGGGCCGTCCACGGCGTTCATCGCGGCCCGGGCCGCCATCAGCTCGGTGGCGTCGGCGTCCACCCAGCAGGTGGCCTCGGGGATCTCCCGCCGGCTGCGCGAGAGCTTCTCCGCCACGGCGCCGCGCAGCCCCTTGAGGGGGATGCGCTCGCCCTGAGTGGCCACCGCGGGGGCGGCCACCGCCGCGGGGGCGGCCACGGGCTCGGGGGCCCGGAGCGCGGCTTCCACGTCGGCCCGCAGGATCAGGCCCTCCGGCCCGGAGCCGCGCAGTGCCCGCAGGTCGACCCCGTTGTCCCGGGCCAGCTTGCGCACCAGCGGCGAGATGACGGGCACCGGCCCGGCGGGAGCAGCCGCGGCCACGGGAGCCGCCGGGACCGGGGCCGGAGCCGCGGCCGGGGCCGCGGCGGGCGCCGACACCGCGGCGGTGACGGGTCGCACCCGTCGCCGACGCGCCGGGCGCGAGTGGTCCGAGCCGTACCCGATCAGCGGCCGGGGCGCGTCGGCGGGGCCTTCGGCGTCCGCCCCGGCGGGCACCGACTCCGCGCCCACCGCCACGGTGATCAGCGGGGCGCCGACCGGCAGTTCCTCGCCCTCCTCGCCGAACCGGGCGGTGACCACACCGCCGTACGGGCAGGGCACCTCCACCATGGCCTTGGCCGTCTCGACCTCGACGACCGGCTGGTCGATGGCGACCACGTCGCCCACCGCCACCAGCCACCGCACGATCTCGGCCTCGGTCAGCCCCTCGCCGAGGTCGGGCAGCTTGAACTCCATCACCTGCGGCATCAGTTCTCCCACTGCAGGCGGGCCACCGCGTCCAGGATCCGCTCCACACCGGGCAGGTGGTGCTTCTCCAGCATCGGCGGCGGGTACGGGATGTCGAAGCCCGTGACGCGCAGCACCGGCGCCTCCAGGTGGTGGAAGCAGCGCTCCATCACCCGGGCGGCGATCTCCGCGCCCGGCCCGCCGAAGCCTCCGGCCTCGTGGACCACGACCGCGCGCCCGGTCCGGCGGACCGCCGCGACGACGGTCTCCTCGTCGAAGGGGACGAGGGAGCGCAGGTCGACGACCTCCAGGTCCCAGCCCTCCTCGCGGGCCGCCTCGGCGGCCTCCAGGCAGACCGGCAGCGAGGGGCCGTACGTGATCAGGGTGGCGCTCGTGCCGGCCCGGCGGACCAGGGCCTTCCCGATGCCCGGGACGGCCGCGGGTGCCTCCGGCGACCACTGCGACTTGGACCAGTAGAGCCGCTTCGGCTCCAGGAAGACCACCGGGTCGTCGCTGGCGATCGACTCGCGCAGCAGCCCGTACGCGTCCTCGACGGTCGCCGGGGTCACGACGGTGAGCCCGGGGGTGGCCGTGTAGTAGGCCTCGGAGGAGTCGCAGTGGTGCTCGACGCCGCCGATCCCGCCGCCGTACGGCACGCGGATGGTGATCGGCAGCGGCATCTTGCCCCGGGTGCGGTTGCGCATCTTCGCCACGTGCGAGATGAGCTGCTCGAACGCCGGGTAGGCGAACGCGTCGAACTGCATCTCCACGACCGGCCGCAGCCCGTACATGGCCATGCCGACCGCGGTGCCGAGGATGCCGGCCTCCGCGAGCGGGGTGTCCGTGACCCGGTCCTCGCCGAACTCCTTGGCGAGCCCGTCGGTGATCCGGAAGACCCCGCCGAGCGCGCCGACGTCCTCTCCCATCACGTGGACCGTGGGGTCCTCGGCCATCGCGTCGCGCATGGCCCGGGTCAGGGCCTGCGCCATCGTCGCGGGCTTCGCGGCAACGGTCGTCATCACTCCCCCTCCGCTTCCAGCTCGGCGCGCAGCATGGCGGCCTGTTCGCGCAGCCGGCCGGTCTGCTCCGCGTAGACGTGCGCGAAGAGGTCCATCGGGTCGGTCACGGGTTCGGCGTTCATCCGCTCGCGCAGGTCCGCCGCCATCGCCTCGGCCGCGTCGCGCGCCTCCCGGACGCCGGACTCGTCGAGCCAGCCGCGCGCGGTCAGCTCGCGCTCCAGCAGCTCCACCGGGTCGTGCGCCTTCCAGGCCTCGACCTCGGAGTCGCTCCGGTAGCGGGTCGCGTCGTCGGCGTTCGTGTGGGCCTCCATCCGGTAGGTGACGGCCTCGATCAGGGTCGGGCCGCCGCCGGAGCGGGCCCGCTGCACGGCCTCGGTGAGGACCTCGTGCAGCGCGGCGACGTCGTTGCCGTCGACCAGCCGGCCGGGCATGCCGTAGCCCACGGCCTTGTGGGCCAGGGTGGGTGCGGCCGTCTGCTTGGCGAGCGGGACGGAGATGGCGAAGCCGTTGTTCTGGACCAGGAAGACCACCGGGGCCTGCCAGACGGCGGCGAAGTTCAGCGCCTCGTGGAAGTCGCCCTCGCTGGTGCCGCCGTCGCCGACCATGGCGAGCGCGACGACCTCGTCCCCGCGCAGCCGCGCGGCGTGCGCCACGCCGACCGCGTGCGGGAGCTGGGTGGCGAGCGGGGTGCACAGGGGGGCTATGCGGTGCTCGCGCGGGTCGTAGCCGGTGTGCCAGTCGCCGCGCAGCAGGGTGAGCGCCTCCACGGGGTCCAGCCCGCGCGCCACGGCCGCGAGGGTGTCGCGGTAGCTGGGGAAGAGCCAGTCCTGCTCCTCCAGGACCAGCGCGGCCGCGATCTCGGCGGCCTCCTGCCCGACGGTGGAGGGGTACACGGCGAGACGGCCCTGCCGGGTCAGCGCGGTGGCCTGGGCGTTGTAGCGGCGGCCCCGGACCAGCTCCGCGTAGTAGCGGCGCATCAGCGCGGGGTCGAGGTGCTCGGCGGCCGCGGTGCCCAGGACCCGGTGGGGCTCGGGGTCCGGAAGCAGCGGAGCGGCCTCCGTACGGGGCCTCCAGGCGGGCGGCGGGGTGACACGGTGGGACGCACCGGCACCGGGCAGCTCTTGGACCGTCATGGCGGCGTACACCTCCTCGTGGGAAGCGGGCAGGGGAGGCCCCGGTTGTGGGGTGCCTCACCTACCGATTGTTCGGTCGTCGGCGCAATTTGGCTACAGGCGGCTTCAGGCTGTGGACAAACTGGCGACGGGGCCCTGGGATGGGTGCAGGACGTCCAGGAGAGGGAGGCAGTGGGCAATGCCGGATGAACAAATGGCCGGAACGGGCTCCGTACCGGCTTCGGCGGGAGGTGCCCCGGCAGCCCCCGCGGCACCGCCGGCCCCGCCCGCGCAGCCGGTTCCCGCCCCGCAGGCGCCGCCCGTGCCGCCGCGCCCCCTCGACCCGATCGACCGGTCGATCATGCGGCTGCTCCAGGCGGACGGCCGCGCGTCGATACGGTCGGTGGCCGAGCAGGTGCACGTCTCGCGCGCGAACGCGTACGCGCGGATCAACCGGCTGATCGACGACGGGGTGATCCGCGGGTTCACGGCCCGGGTGAACCACGAACGGGCAGGTCAGGGGGCCTCCGCCTATATCACCCTGAAGATCGTCCAGAACTCGTGGCGGACCGTGCGGGAGAAGCTGCGCGAGCTGCCGGGGGCCGCGCACATCGCCCTCGTCAGCGGGGATTTCGACGTCCTCCTGCTGGTCCACACGGCGGACAACCGCACCCTGCGGGAGCTGGTGCTCACCCGCCTCCAGTCCATCCCGGAGGTGCTCTCCACCCGCACCCTGCTGGTGTTCGAGGAGACGGACCTGCTGGACCCGGGCGCCGGCGGCGGCCCGGCGCTCACGGAGGACTGAACGGAGAAGGGGGGCCGGAATCCGGCCCCCCGCTTCCCGCGCCGCCCGCTAGGGCTTCGCGCGCAGCCCGTCCAGGGCCATGCCGACCACCGCGTCGGCGAGCTGGTCGGGGGTGGTGCCCGGGTGCGGGCGGTACCACTCGACCAGCGAGTTGACCATGCCGAAGAGCAGCCGGGTGGCCAGCCGGATGTCCACGTCCGCCCGCAGGTCCCCGTCCGCCGCGGCGGCCTTGAGCAGCTCCGCGACCTGGTGGTCGAACTCGCGGCGGCGCTCCAGCGCCCAGCGCTCGGTGCGGGTGTTGCCGCGCACCCGCAGCAGCAGGGTGACGTAGGGGAGTTCCGCGACCAGGACCTCGACCGTGCGCCGGGTGACGTACTCGACGCGCGCGACCGCCCGGCCGCGCACCGCGCCGGGCTCCTCCAGCACGGCGAAGAGCTCGTCCAGCGCCCGGCTGACGGCCCGGTGCAGCAGCTCCTCCTTGCCCGCGACGTGGTGGTAGATCGAGGACTTGGAGATGCCGGCGGCCTTGGAGAGGTGCTCCATGGACGTGCCGTCGTAGCCGCGCTCGTTGAAGACCCGCACCGCCACCGTCAGCAGCGTCTCGGGGGTGTAGGTGTCCCGCCTGGCCGTGGTCATCCGGTGCCCTCCTCCGCCTCGTCCGCGCCCTCGTCCCCGTCCGCTCCGCCGTCGTCGGCGTAGCCCAGCTTGAAGAGGGCCAGCGAGGGGGCGTAGCGGCCGCCGGGACAGCGCTCGTCCAGGTGGTGCAGGAGGTCGTACGCCCAGTCGCGGCCGAGGCGGGCGTGCCATTCGGAGGGGCCCAGCGGGTAGTTGACGCCGAGCCGCATCGCGGTGTCGACGTCCTCGGCGGAGGCCGCCCCGCGGGCCACGGCATCGGCGGTGAGGTCGATCAGCATGGCCACGGTCCGGGCGACGATCATGCCGGGGACGTCGCCGATGACGGAGACCCGCTTGCCGAGCCGCTGGAAGAGGCCGACGGCCTCGGCGAGGGTCCGCTCGCTGGTGTCCGCGCTGACCGACAGGGCGATGCGGGTGGCGTCGCGGTAGTCCAGCGCGAGGTCGAAGTAGACGACGTCGGTGAACTCGACCGCGGTCTTGCCGTCGGCGAGCACCAGCTGGCCCTCGCCGGGCAGCTGGATGTACGGGCCGCCGTGCGCGGTGGAGGTCACCGCGATCCCGGCCTCCTCGATCAGCTCCGCCAGGACGGCGGCCGGGCCGAGGTCGCCGACGACGGTCACCTTCTCCGGCGCCTCCTCGGGCCCGGCGGTGCTCGGGACGGGCGGCTGCGCGCCCTCGCCGTACGGGTACCAGCCGTGCCCGGTCTTGCGGCCGAGGCGGCCGGACTGGACGAGCCGGCGCTGGGCGAGCGAGGGGGTGAACTTGGGGCTGCGGTAGAAGGATTCCCAGACCGAGCGGGTGACGGCCTCGTTGACGTCCTGGCCGATCAGGTCGGTCAGCGCGAACGGGCCCATCTTGAAGCCGCCGCTCTCGCGCAGGACGGCGTCGATGGTCGCGGGGTCGGCGCCCTGCTCCTCGTAGACCGCGAAGGCCTCCGCGTAGAAGGGGCGGGCGATCCGGTTGACGATGAACCCGGGGGTGTCGGCGCAGCGGACCGGGGTCTTCCCCCAGCCCAGGACGGTGCGGTACGCGCGCTCGGCGGCGGCCGGGTCGGTGGCGAAGCCGCTGACCACCTCGACGAGGGGGAGCAGCGGGGCCGGGTTGAAGAAGTGCAGGCCGAGGAAGCGGCCGGGGTGCGCGAGGCCGGCCGCGAGCTCGGTGACGGAGAGGGAGGAGGTGTTGGTGGCCAGCAGGGCGTCCGGCGAAACCACCTCTTCGAGGGCCGCGAAGAGGGCGTGCTTGACGGTGACGTCCTCGACGACGGCCTCGATGACCAGGGCGGCCCCGGCGAGGTCGGCCAGGCCCGCGGCGGCTTCGATCCGGCCGACCGCGTCCTCGGCCTCGGCGCGGTCGAGGCGCCCCTTGGCGGCCATCCGCTCGACGCGGTCGCGGACGAGACCGGCCCCGGTGGCGGCGAGGGCGGGGTCGATGTCGTGGATCAGCACGCGGTGACCTGCGAGGAGGGCCACCTGGGCGATGCCCTGCCCCATGGTTCCGGCGCCGACGACCGCCACAGTGCGGGACCGCTCGATTGCTGTCATGTCCTGATCCTCCCGCACCGGGTTGTCCACAGGTCCTGCCGGGCCCTCTTGTCCCGACCGATCGTTCGGTTACTCTAACTCCAGTCTGCTCTTCTTCACCCGCCCCTGCCTGATCTCGCGCTGAGAACCAGCCCGATCCTGCCCGGCTCAACGAGGAGTTGGTCCCTGATGGCCGCCGCGCTCACCCCCTCCCAGCTCACCGAGAAGCACCGGACCACCCTGGACCAGGCGCTGGCCGCGATCCGCAGCCGCGCCTACTGGTCCCCGCACCCCGAGCACCCCAAGGCCTACGGCGAGACCGCCCCGGCCGACGGGCTGGCCGCCTTCGAGGCCCTGCGCGGCACCCGCTTCGACCTCGGCCAGCCCGGCACCGACGGCTGGACCGGCGGCGAGGTCTCCCCGTACGGCCCGGAGCTGGGCGTGGAGTACCCGCACGCCGACGCGGACGTGCTGCTGCCCGCGATGAAGGCCGGCATCCCCGCCTGGCGCGACGCCGGCCCCGAGACCCGCGCCCTGGTCTCCATCGAGATCCTCGCCCGCATCTCCGCCCGCACCCACGAGTTCGCGCACGCGGTCATGCACACCAGCGGCCAGGCCTTCATGATGGCGTTCCAGGCGGGCGGCCCCCACGCGCAGGACCGCGGCCTGGAGGCCGTCGCCTACGCGTACGAGGAGCAGACCCGGGTCCCCGGACAGGCCGACTGGTCCAAGCCGCAGGGCAAGCGGGACCCGCTGGAGCTCGGCAAGACGTTCACGGCGGTGCCGCGCGGCATCGCTCTGATGATCGGCTGCAACACCTTCCCCACCTGGAACGGCTACCCCGGCCTGTTCGCCTCCCTCGCCACCGGCAACGCCGTCCTGGTCAAGCCGCACCCGCGTGCCGTCCTCCCGCTGGCGCTGACCGTCCAGGTGGCCCGCGAGGTCCTCTCCGAGGCGGGCTTCGACCCGAACCTGGTGGCCCTCGCCGTCGAGCGGCCGGGCGAGGGCATCGCCAAGTCCCTCGCGGTGCGGCCCGAGATCAAGCTGATCGACTACACCGGCTCGACGGAGTTCGGCGACTGGCTGGAGGCCAACGCCCGCCAGGCGCAGGTCTACACGGAGAAGGCGGGCGTCAACACGGTCGTCGTCGACTCGACCTCCGACTACAAGGGCATGCTGTCCAACCTGGCCTTCTCGCTCTCCCTCTACAGCGGCCAGATGTGCACCACCCCGCAGAACCTGCTGATCCCCCGCGAGGGCATCGCGACGGACGCCGGCCACAAGTCGTACGACGAGGTCGTCGCCGACCTCGCCGCCTCCGTCGGCGGCCTGCTGGGCGACGACGCCCGGGCCAACGCGCTGCTCGGCGCGCTGGTCAACCCGGACGTCAAGGCGCGCCTGGAGGCGGCGGCCGGACTGGGCGAGGTCGCGCTGGCCTCGCGCGAGGTCGCCAACCCCGAGTTCCCCGACGCGGTCGTGCGCACCCCCGTGATCGTGAAGCTGGACGCGGGCAAGCCGGACCCGGAGGCTGCCTACCTGTCGGAGTGCTTCGGCCCGGTCTCCTTCGCGGTGGCCGTGGACTCCACGGCCGACGCCCTGGAGCTGCTGCGCCGCACGGTGCGGGAGAAGGGCGCGATGACGGTCGGCGCGTACACGACGTCGGCGGACACCGAGCGGGCGATCGAGGAGGTCTGCCTGGAGGAGTCGGCGCAGCTGTCGCTGAACCTGACGGGCGGGGTCTACGTGAACCAGACCGCGGCCTTCTCCGACTTCCACGGCTCGGGCGGAAACCCGGCGGCGAACGCCGCCCTGTGCGACGGCGCGTTCGTCTCGAACCGCTTCCGCGTGGTGGAGGTCCGCCGCCAGGCCTAGCCGTTCGGGCCCGGGCCTCAGGGCCTGGGCCTCAGGGCCTGGGCCCGCCCCAGTGGAAGAGGGTCATGGCCACGCTGGTGGCCAGGTTGTAGCTGGAGACCTGGGGCCGCATCGGCAGCGACACCAGGTGGTCGGCGCGGGCCCGGAGCTCGGGCGAGATGCCGTGCCGCTCGGAGCCGAAGGCGAGCAGGGCGTCGTCGGGGAGGGTGAGGGCACGGATGTCCTCGCCCTCCGGGTCCAGCGCGTACAGGGGCCCGGGCGGGAGCTCCTCCGGCTCCAGCCGGTCCACGGTGGTCGCGTAGTGCAGCCCGGCCCCGGCGCGGACCACGTTGGGGTGCCAGGGGTCCAGGTCGCCCCGGGTCACCACGCCGGTGGCGCCGAAGCCGGCGGCGAGGCGGACGACGGCTCCGACGTTGCCTAGGTTGCGCGGGTTGTCGAGCAGGACGATCGGGGCGGGGCGGGGCGTCCGCGCGAGGGCGGCCCGCCCGGCGTCCCGGCCGGGGCGTACGGCGAGGGCCGCGACCCCGGTGGGGTGCACGCGCGGCAGCAGCCCCTTGAGCGACCCGGGGCGCACGAGCCGCGCCACCGCCTCCTCCACGTCGGGCGCGAGCTCGGCGGCGAGGGCCCGTACGCCCTCGGGCTCCTCGGCCACGACGAGCAGCACCTCGGCCCCGAACCGCAGGGCGTGCTTCAGGGCGTGGAACCCGTCCAGCAACACGACGTCGTCCCGCCCGGCCGCGCCGGCCCACTCCCGCACCACATCACTCATGCCCCGACCCTAAGGCCGCTCAGGACTACCCGGCCTCGCCGGCGTTCGAGGCGCGGGGGTCCGGGGGCGGAGCCCCCAGCAGCGCTCCGCGCACCGGCAGCTGCCGCGGCACCCGCACCCGCAGCGCTCCGACCCGCGCCCCCACCCACACGAGCAGCCCCGTCGGCAGGAACACCGTGTCGGCGGCGATCATCGCCAGCGAGAAGAACGGCAGCCCCAGCAGCACCGCGATCCCCGCGTGCTCCAGCATCATCGCCGCCAGCAGCACGTTCTTGACCCGCCGGTTGAACAGCGTGAACGGGAAGGCGACCTGCACCACCACCGTCCAGTAGGTCAGCAGCATCACCAGCACCCCGCTCCCGGCCAGCGCCCCCGACAGCCCCGGCCACGGGGTGAAGTAGTCCAGCCGCAACGGGTAGTACAGCGCGGTCCCGTCCTGCCACCGCGAGCCCTGGATCTTGTACCAGCCGGCCGTCGCGTAGATCAGGCAGACCTCGGCCATGATCACGAGCATGCCCGCGTTGTGCAGCAGGTTGGCGAGCACGTCCAGCGCGGCCCGCCGCTCCCCCTCCGGCTCGTACCGCTCGACCAGCCACCACAGCGCCGCCCCCGCCCACAGCGCCGCGAAGACGGCCGTCCACCCGTCGCTCAGCCGCCCGCTCACCGCCCCGTACGCGAAGAACGCGCCCAGCGCGCCCCACAGCACCGGCCCCGCCGCCCCGGCCGCGGCGCTGCCGCGCAGCCGCGCGCGCCGGGCGTCCAGCGACCACACCTGCGCGCACCGGGTCAGCACCAGGTAGACGGCCATCAGGTGGATGACGTTGTCCCCGCCGTCCCCCATGAACACGCTGCGGTTCTGCAGCGACAGCACCCCGGCCATGAAGACCACGGACGTCGCCCGGGTCCGCCAGCCCAGCGCCAGCAGGGCGCTCGCGGCCACGGCGAGGCCGTAGACCAGCTCGAACCACCAGCCGGACGCGGACCACAGCAGCACGGTGAAGGCGTGGTTCCCGGCGACCAGCCGCTCGGCGAGCTGCCAGCTCCACGGCCCGTCGGGCCCGTACAGCTCGTGCCGGTTCGGGAACTCGCGCATTAGGAAGAACAGCCAGGTCGCGGCGAAGCCGATGCGGACTACGGCGCTCTGGTACGGGCCGAGCGCCTGCCCGCTGACCTGCGCGAGCGCCCGCCTCAGACGGTCCACCACGGCAGCTCCCGGTAGTACGTCTGGGTGTCGGTCTTCTCGTCGCTCCAGGCGGGCGCGGCCACGGCCCGGGTCGCCGAGCGCAGCTGGACCCGTACGATCCGGTCGCCGGCGGGCAGTCCCGCCCCGAGCCGGGCGTCCGCGATCCGCTTGAGGTACGCCTCGGCCAGCTCCCCGCGCTCGGCGTTGGTGGCCTTGTTCTCCTCGTCGTGGGAGCCGGTGAAGAAGTCCCAGGCCCGGCGGAGCTCGTTCTGCCGGGTGTGGCTGGGCAGCAGGCTGTGCCGGATGGCCGCCGCGTCCTCGGCGGACAGGTCGCGCCAGCCGGTGGTGACGAGGGTCCCGGCCGCGTCGCGGACCTGGGCGCGGGCCTCCACGGCGATGTTCTGCTGGAGGGGGTTGGGGGCGAAGAGCTTCCAGTTCTGTTCGAACTCGGGGTAGACCCAGCCGTCGACCAGGCCCGCGTGCCGCTTGCTCAGCGTGTTGGACGGGGCGACGTGCAGGAAGACCAGCCCCAGGTGCAGGCAGGCGGCGACGGCCAGCGCCGCGAGGACCACGGCCGCCAGGACCCGGTACGGGAGGGACAGGCCGGCGATCCCGGGCGCCCGGGGCGGCGCGGTGGAGGGCTCGTCCTCGCGCTCGCGCTCGTTCGAATCCATCCCGCCCCGATCATCCGGCGTCCACAGGGTTGCCCACAGAGGTTGACACCCTACGGGCCGCCGTCTCACCATTGAAGAGCATGAACCGAACGATCGGTCGGTCGGGCGGACGGGCGGTCTCGGACGCAGATTCGGACAGGGAGCCGTGATGGTCGCAGTGACTCCGGAGACGGGGACGTCGGGCGGGGTGGACGGAGGGTCCTCCGACCTCGGCGCGCAGCTGAGGGCGGACTTCGACGCGGCCGTCGCGGCGGAGGAGCGCGTGGAGCCGCGCGACTGGATGCCCGAGGAGTACCGCGCCTCCCTGGTCCGCCAGATGGCGCAGCACGCCCACTCCGAGATCATCGGCATGCAGCCCGAGGCCAACTGGATCACCCGCGCGCCCTCCCTGCGCCGCAAGGCGATCCTGATGGCCAAGGTGCAGGACGAGGCGGGGCACGGCCTCTACCTCTACAGCGCCGCCGAGACCCTCGGCACCAGCCGCGACGAGCTGCTCGACAAGCTCCACTCCGGCCGGCAGAAGTACTCCTCGATCTTCAACTACCCCACCCTGACCTGGGCGGACGTCGGCGCCATCGGCTGGCTCGTGGACGGCGCGGCGATCACCAACCAGGTCCCGATCTGCCGCTGCTCCTACGGCCCCTACGCCCGCGCGATGGTCCGGATCTGCAAGGAGGAGTCCTTCCACCAGCGCCAGGGGTACGAGCTGCTCCTCGCCCTCTCGAAGGGCACCGAGGCCCAGCACGCGATGGCCCAGGACGCCGTGGACCGCTGGTGGTGGCCCTCCCTGATGATGTTCGGCCCGCCGGACGACGAGTCGGTCCACAGCGCCCAGGCGATGGCCTGGCGGATCAAGCGGCACTCCAATGACGAGCTGCGCCAGCGCTTCGTCGACATCGCCGTCCCGCAGGCCGAGTCGCTCGGCCTGACCCTGCCCGACCCGGACATCCGGTGGAACGAGGAGCGCGGGCACCACGACTTCGGCGCCATCGACTGGGCGGAGTTCTGGGACGTGCTCAAGGGCAACGGCCCCTGCAACGAGCAGCGCATCAGCCAGCGGCGCAAGGCCCACGAGGAAGGCGCCTGGGTCCGCGAAGCGGCCACGGCGTACGCGCAGAAGCACACCGGCACAGGACGAGAGGTACAGGCATGACGCAGAACTGGCCCCTGTGGGAGGTGTTCGTGCGCTCGCGCCGCGGCCTCTCGCACACGCACGCGGGCAGCCTGCACGCCCCCGACGCGGAGATGGCCCTGCGCAACGCGCGCGACCTCTACACGCGCCGCAACGAGGGCGTCTCCATCTGGGTCGTGCCCTCGGCGGAGATCACCGCCTCCTCGCCGGACGAGCGGGACCCGTTCTTCGCCCCGTCCGCCGACAAGCCCTACCGGCACCCCACCTTCTACGAGATCCCCGAGGGGGTGCGCCACCTGTGAGCGCCGAGACCGCCACCACGCCCGCGGCCACGGCCGCCGTCCTCGCCCTCGCCGACGACGCGCTGATCCTCTCCCACCGCCTCGGCGAGTGGGCGGGCCACGCCCCGGTCCTGGAGGAGGAGGTCGCCCTCGCGAACATCGCGCTCGACCTGCTCGGCCAGGCCCGCGTCCTGCTGTCCATGGCGGGCGACGAGGACGAGCTGGCCTTCCTGCGCGAGGAGCGGGCCTTCCGCAACGTCCAGCTGGTGGAGCAGCCCAACGGGGACTTCGCCCACACCATCGCCCGCCAGCTGTACTTCTCCCTGTACCAGCACGAGCTGTACACGGAACTGGCCGCCGGGGACGGCCCGTTCGCCCCGCTGGCGGCCAAGGCCGTCAAGGAGACCGCCTACCACCGCGACCACGCCGAGCAGTGGACGCTGCGGCTCGGCGACGGCACGGAGGAGAGCCGGCGGCGGATGCGCGCCGCGCTGGACGCCCTCTGGAAGTACACCGGCGAGCCGTTCCGGCCGGTCGAGGGCCTCGACGTGGACCCGGCCGCCCTGGAGGCCCGCTGGCTGGCCGCCGTGGGCGACGTGCTGGAGCGGGCCGGGCTCGCCCTGCCCGAGGGCCCCCGTACGGGAGCCTGGGCCGCCGGGGCGGGCCGCGAGGGCCTGCACACCGAACCGTTCGGGCGCCTGGTCGCCGAGATGCAGCACCTGCACCGCAGCCACCCGGGAGCGTCGTGGTGACCGCCACGGCCGGGACGACCCGCCTGGAGACGGAGCTGGCCGAGCTGGCCGGCAGCGTCCCCGACCCGGAGCTGCCCGTCCTGACCCTGACCGAGCTGGGCGTCCTGCGCGGCGTGCGGATGCATGACGACGGGCACGCCGAGGTGCTCCTGACCCCCACCTACACCGGCTGCCCGGCCATCGAGGCCATGTCCGCCGACATCGAGCGGGTCCTCACGGAGCACGGCATACCGCGCGTGCGGGTCACCACGGTGCTGTCCCCCGCCTGGTCCACCGACGACATCAGCGCCGAAGGCCGCCGCAAGCTCTCCGAGTTCGGCATCGCCCCGCCCCGCCCGCACTCCGCCGGCGGACCAGTCCCGCTCACCCTGTCGGTGCGCTGCCCCAACTGCGGCTCGACCGACACCGAGCTGCTCAGCCGGTTCTCCTCCACCGCCTGCAAGGCGCTGCGCCGGTGCGTCGCCTGCCGCGAACCGTTCGACCACTTCAAGGAGCTGTAGATGGCCGCACCCCGCCACGGCGCGTTCCACCCCCTGACGGTGGCGGCGGTCGACCGGCTCACCGACGACTCGGTGGCACTGACCCTGTCGGTGCCGGCGGAGCTGCGCGCCGAGTACCGGCACGCCCCCGGCCAGCACCTGACGCTGCGCCGGACCCCGGCCGAGGGCCCCGAGGTCCGCCGGACCTACTCGATCTGCTCCCCCGCCCCGGCCCCCGACGGCCCGGGCCCGGCCGAGCTGCGCGTGGGGGTGCGCCTGGTGGAGGGCGGCGAGTTCTCCACCTTCGCCCACAAGGAGATCGCCGCCGGTGACGTCCTGGACGTGATGGTCCCGGCCGGCCGGTTCACCCTGGACCCGGCCGCGGCCCCGGCCTCCCCGCACTACGCCGCGATCGTCGGCGGCAGCGGCATCACCCCGGTCCTGTCGATCGCCGCGACGCTGCTCGCGGCCCGCCCCGACGCCCGGTTCTGCCTGGTGCGCAGCGACCGCACGGCGGCCTCGACGATGTTCCTGGAGGAGGTCGCCGACCTCAAGGACCGCCACCCCGACCGCTTCCAGCTGGTGACCGTCCTCTCCCGCGAGGAGCAGGAGGCCGGACTGCCGTCCGGACGGCTCGACGAGGCCCGCCTCACGGCCCTGCTGCCCGCGCTGCTGCCGGTCGGGGAGGTCGCGGGCTGGTTCCTGTGCGGCCCGTACGGGCTGGTGACGGATGCGGAGCGGGCCCTGGGCGCGCTGGGCGTCCCGCGGACCCGGGTGCACGAGGAGATCTTCCACGTCGAGGAGACCGCCCCGCAGGACCCCGTACGGCCCTCCGCGCCGGTGGCGGCCCACGGGCGGGTCACGGCCCGGCTCGACGGCCGCTCGGGCACCTGGCCGGTGCGGGACGGGGAGTCGCTGCTGGACGCCGTGCTCCGCAACCGCGCGGACGCCCCGTACGCCTGCAAGGGCGGGGTGTGCGGGACCTGCCGGGCGTTCGTGGTCTCGGGCGAGGTGCGGATGGACCGCAACTTCGCGCTGGAGGAGGAGGAGACGGAGGCCGGGTTCGTGCTGGCCTGCCAGTCCCACCCGGTGACGGAGGAAGTGGAGATCGACTTCGACCGCTGAGCCCTCCGGCGGGCTGTGTTTTTGCCGCCTCCTGCTCTATCTTGACGGCCCGTCAGATCCATGACCGGATCGGCACCGGTGCACGCGGGAGGACAGGCAGTGGACTTCACCTTCACCGAGGAACAGCAGGCGGCCGTCGAGGCGGCGCGGGCCGTGTTCGCCGACGTCGCCCCCGACGGCGTGCCCAGCCCCGCGCTCACGCCGGGAGCCGTCGCGGAGGACTTCGACCGGCCCCTGTGGGCCACGCTGGCCGGCTCCGACCTGCTGGGCCTCGTCCTCGCCGAGGAGTACGGCGGGGCCGGCCTCGACACCGTCGCCCTCTGCCTGGTGCTGCGCGAGGCGGCCCGGGTGCTGGCCCGCGTACCGCTGCTGGAGCACTGCGCCACCGCCATGGCCGTCCAGGCCCACGGCGGACCCGAACTGGCCGCCGCCCTGCTGCCCGACGCCGGACGGGGCACGCTCGTCCTCACCGTCGCCGCGCACGGCCGCACCGGCCACGACCCGGCCGAACTCGCCGTCACCGCACGCCGCGAGGGCTCCGACTGGATCCTGGACGGGGTGCAGACGGCCGTCCCCTGGGCGCAGACCTGCGACTGGATCGCCGTACCCGCCCACGCGGGCGACGGCGAGGCCGTCCTCGCCCTGCTCCCCCGCACCACCGGGGGGCTCACCCTCGCCGGCCAGTACTCCACCAGCGGGGAGAGGCTCGCGGAACTCACCCTGGACGGGGTCCGCGCGCCCGCCGCCCACGTGATCGACGCCCCGGGGGCCTGGGAGCGGCTGCGCCAGGTCCTGGCCACCGGGACCTGCGCCCTCGCGCTCGGCCTCGGGGAGCGCGTCCTCGCCATGACCGCCGACTACACGGGCAAGCGCGAGCAGTTCGGCTTCCCCGTGGCCACCTTCCAGGCCGTCGCGGTCCAGGCCGCGGACCGCTACATCGACCTGCGGGCCATGGAGGTCACCCTCTGGCAGGCGGCCTGGCGGCTCGACGCCGCGACCGGAGCGGCGGGCGGCCCGCTGCCCGTCTCCGGGGACGTGGCCGTCGCCAAGATCTGGGCCTCCGAGGGCGTACGGCGGGTCGTGCAGACGGCACAGCACCTGCACGGCGGCTTCGGCGCCGACACGGACTACCCGCTCCACCGCTACCACGCCTGGGCCAAGCAGCTGGAGCTCCAGCTCGGCCCGGCCGCCGCGCACGAGGAGGCCCTGGGCGACCTGCTGGCCGCCCACCCCCTCGGCTGAACCGGACCGGGCCGGGGCCGTCCCCCGCGGAGACGGACTAGAGGACGAAGGCCGGGTTCCCGTTGTCCGTCACCATCGGGCGCCCGGCACCGTCCCAGGCCTGCATCCCGCCGTTCACGTTGACGGCCTCGATGCCCTGGCCCATCAGGTACTGGGTGACCTGGGCGCTGCGCCCGCCCACGCGGCACATCACGTACGCCGTGCGGCCGTCCGCGACCGCCTCCGTCACCTCGCCGAAGCGCGCGACGAAGTCGCTCATCGGGACGTGCAGCGCACCCTCGACATGACCGGCCGCCCATTCGTCGTCCTCACGGACGTCCAGGACGAGGCCTTCTGCGGGCACCGCGGAGGCCTCCACCGAGGGGAGCGGTCCGAAGTTCATGACTGTCGCCTTCTCTCTTCACGGATCTGCCCCGCCAACCTATCCGACCCCGGGGGCGCGGCTCACGGAGTCGCGAGGTCCGCCAGTTCCGCCTCGCGCTCGGAGACCTGGGCCAGCAGCTGCTCGGCGATCTCCTCCAGCAGCCGGTCCGGGTCGTCGGGGGCCATCCGCAGCATCGCGCCGATCGCGCTGTCCTCCAGCTCCTTGGCCACCATCGACAGCAGCTCCTTGCGCTGGGACAGCCACTCCAGCCGGGCGTACAGCTCCTCGCTCTCGCTCGGCGCCGGGGCCTCCTGGACCGGGCCGGCGTCCCACTCCTCGGCCAGCTCGCGCAGCAGCCGCTCCTCACCGCGGCCGTAGGCGGCGTTCACGCGCGCGATGAAGGCGTCGCGCCGCTCCCGCTCGGCCTCGTCCTGGGCGAGGTCCGGGTGGGCCCGGCGGACCAGCTCACGGTAGAGCCGGCGGACCTCCTCCGTGGGCCGCACCCGCTGCGGGGGGCGCACCGGCCGGTCGGTGAGCATGGCGGCCGCGTCGTCGGAGATCCCGTCCGAGTCCAGCCAGTCGTGGAACAGCTCGTCCACCCCCGGCATCGGCATGACCAGCGAACGGGCCTCACGGGCCCTCCGCAGGTCCTCGGGGTCCCCGCTGCGGGCGGCCTTCGCCTCCGCGATCAGTGCGTCCAGCTCGTCGAGGCGCGAGTACATCGGGCCGAGCTTCTGGTGGTGGAGCCGGGAGAAGTTCTCCACCTCCACCCGGAAGGTCTCGACCGCGATCTCGAACTCGATCAGTGCCTGCTCGGCGGCCCGTACGGCCCGCTCCAGGCGCGCCTCGGGCCGCTCGTCACCGGAGGCGGTGGGCTCTTGTGCCGTCTGTTCGCTCTGCTCGCTCACCCGGCCAGCCTACGGCCCGGCCCGGGAGACGTTTCACGTGAAACATCTCCCGACCCTGGCGACCGGACCGGTCAGACCCCGAACTCCGCCGCGATCCGGCCGGAGCGCACCGCGGCCACCAGGTCGGCGTGGTCGGCCTCGCTGCGGTCGGCGTAGGCCACGGCGAAGGCGGCCACCGCCTCGTCCAGCTCCTCGTTCTTGCCGCAGTACCCGGCCAGCAGCCGCGGGTCGGCGCTGTGCGCGTGCGCCCGGGCCAGCAGGGCGCCGGTCATCCGGCCGTAGTCGTCGATCTGGTCGGGGGCCAGCGCCGCCGGGTCCACGCTGCCCTTGCGGTTGCGGAACTGGCGGACCTGGTACGGGCGCCCCTCGACGGTGGTCCAGCCCAGCAGGATGTCGGAGACCACCTGCATCCGCTTCTGCCCGGCCACCACGCGGCGGCCCTCGTGCTCCTCCTCCGGGGAGTGGAAGCCCAGCGCGGGCAGGTGCGGCAGCAGCACGGAGGGCCGGGCCTCCTTGACCTGGAGCACCAGCGGCTCGCCCCGGTGGTCCAGCAGCAGCACCACGTACGAGCGGGTACCGACGCTGCCGGTACCGACGACGCGGAAGGCCACGTCGTGGATCGAGTAGCGGGCCAGCAGCGGCAGCCGGTCGCCCGAGAGGGTCTGCAGGTAGGGGCCGAGCGAGGCGGCCACCGCAGCGGCCTCCCCGTCGCCGACCCGGCGCAGCACCGGCAGCGCGTCCACGAAGCGGCGGCCGCCGTCCTCGGCCGCCTCGGTGGACTTGGCGGCGAAGCGGGCGGAGGTGTTGTTGCGGGCCTTCTGCGAGACCCGCTCCAGCGTGCCCAGCAGGTCGCGGGCGTCGGTGTGGGAGACGAGCTCCTCGTCGGCGATGGCGTTCCACGCGTCGAGCGCGGGGAGCTTGGCCAGCAGCCGCATGGTGCGCCGGTAGGCGCCCACGGCGTCACGCGCCGCCGCCCGGCAGGTGTCCTCGTCGGCGCCGGCCACGCGTCCGGCCAGCACCAGCGAGGTCGCGAGCCGCTTGACGTCCCACTCCCACGGGCCGAAGACGGTCTCGTCGAAGTCGTTGAGGTCGATCACCAGGCGGCCGCGCGCGTCACCGTAGAGGCCGAAGTTGGCCGCGTGCGCGTCGCCGCAGATCTGCGCGCCCACCCCGGTCACCGGCCCGCCGGACAGGTCGTGCGCCATCAGCCCGGCGGCTCCGCGCAGGAAGGCGAAGGGGTTGGCGGCCATCCGGCCGACGCGTATCGGGGTCAGTTCGGCGACCCGCCCGACATTGGACTCCTCCACGGCGCGCACGGCGCCCGGACGGTCGGCGGGCATCTCGAAGCCGGCGTGCGCGGAACGCGGTACGCGCAGCCGCAGGGCCTTGCCGGCCTCCCTCGGGGAACCGGTCACGGCCCTCGGCGCGAAGCCCGGGACGCGCGGGATCCGTCCGTCGGCCCGTGCCGCGCCGGCGGAGTGCGCCGCGTCCGTCGCGTACTGTCCCGAAGCCGTCACCATCTGCGCTGCCCCCGCACCTCGTCGCGTCCCGCCGGCGGCTCCTCCGCCGGTCAGGTGGGCCCGACCGTACCCCAAGTCCCGTACACGGCACCGCCACAGGGGCGCCACAGCCCTGCTACAGACCCGCGTCCCGGGCCAGCAGCGCCGCCTGCACCCGGTTCTCACAGCCCAGCTTCGCGAGGATCCGGCTCACGTACGTCTTCACCGTCGCCTCGCTCATGTGGAGCCTGCGGCCGGCGTCCGCGTTGGACAGGCCCTCCCCGAGGAGCGCCAGCACCCCGCGCTCCCGCTCGCTCAGCCCCTCCAGCCGGCGCCGGGCCTCCGCGCCCCGGCCGGCGGCCGGCCCGGCGGCCAGCTGGTCCACCACGTGCCGGGTCGCGGCGGGGGAGAGGTAGGCGTCCCCGGCGGCGGCCGCCCGGACCGCGCCGATCAGCTCGCCCGGCGCCGAGTCCTTCAGCAGGAACCCGGCCCCGCCCTGGCTCAGGGCCCGCAGGACGTTCTCCCGCTCCCCGAAGGTGGTCAGGATCAGCACCCGGGTGCCCGGGACCGCCCGCCCCAGCTCGCCCAGCGCGGTCAGCCCGTCCATCACCGGCATCTGGATGTCCAGCAGCACCACGTCCGGGGCGTGGGAGCGGGCCAGTTCGACGGCCTCCCGGCCGTCGGCCCCCTCCGCGACGACCTCGATGTCCGGCGCCGAGGTCAGGATCATCCTGATCCCGGCCCGGATCAGCGGCTCGTCGTCAGCGATCACCACTCGGATCACCTTGGCTGTCACCCGCGCTCCTACTGCTTGACCTCGTACGCCTGCTTCTCGACGAGCTTGCCGTCCCGGAAGCAGAACCGGAAAACCGTGTCGGTCGTCATCCTGCTGTCCTCCGCCGAGAGCAGCGCGACGCAGTCCGCCCCCTCGGGCCTCGGCGGCCCCTTGCGCTCCAGGCCCGACGTCAGGACGCTGTCGCCGTCCGGCAGCCGCCCGCGGACGTCCTGTTCGGACTCGCCCACGTGCACGGCGTCGTACTCGCTCCTGCCGATCATCGCCTTGCCCGCGGAGCCCACCAGCAGGGCCATCCCGGCGCCCAGCACGATGACCAGCAGCACCACGGCCGCGACGGCGATCCCGCAGCCCACCGCGACACCCCCGGCCCGGCTGCGGACGGGCACCGACAGCTCCCGGTCCAGCGCCGCCCAGTCCATCGGCGGCGCCGCCTTGGGCTCGCCCCGCAGGGCCAGCATCCGCGCCTGCGACCGCTGCCCGAAGTCGTCGGCGGCCTCCTCGGCCAGCCCGGCCGGCTCGGTCCCGTACGGCAGGACGCCGGCCACCCGGAACCCTCCGTCCTCGGTGGCGCCCGCGTGCACCATGCCGCCGACCAGCCGGGCCCGCTCCCGCAGCCCCGTCAGACCCTGCCCGCCGGAGACCACCTCGCCGGAACCCCGGCCGGCCGCCGGGCCGTTGGCGATCTCCACCACCAGCGAGTCGTCCTCGTAGCGGAGTTCCACGGCGATCGCCGACCCCGGCGCGTGCTTGTAGGCGTTGGTCAGGGCCTCCTGCACGATCCGGTACGCCGCGTGGTCACAGGCCGCGACCAGCGGCCGGGGCCGCCCCGCCGTACCCAGCCGGACGTCGGTCCCCGCCGCCCGCGCCGCCTCCACGATGCCCGCGATCCCGGCCACCCCCCGCGCGGCCGGCTGCGCCTCCTCCACCGGCGCCGGGGCCTCCACCCCGTCCCGCAGGATCCCGACGACCTCGCGCAGCTCGTGCATCGCCGCCACCGAGGCCTGCCGCAGCACCCCGACCGCCTCGCGCTGCCGGCCGGTCAGCGACGGGTCCACCTCCAGCGCCCCGGTGTGCACGGAGATCAGCGCCAGCTGGTGTCCCAGGCTGTCGTGCATGTCCTGCGCGATGCGCTGCCGTTCCCGCAGCCGTGCCTGCCCGGCGACCATGGTCCGCTCCCGCACCAGCCGGTCGTTGCGCTCCTGGAGGGCGCTCAGCAGGGTGCGGCGCTGGTGCCAGTACCGGCTGGTCAGACCGGGCATCACGGTCGCGGCCAGGAACAGCAGGGTGGTGAACACCACCGTCAGCAGGGGCCGCATCTGCGCCCACTGGTCGACGAGCGTGAGCCCGACGGAGGCGAGGAAGGCCAGCACGAAAGCGCCCAGCGCCCGGCCCACGCCGACGATCCGGTGGCCCCCGGACCAGCCCAGCACGATCGTCACGAGGAACACGGCGGGGAAGAAGGCGCTCGCGGCCGCCCCCAGCACCAGCGTGGCCGCCGGCAGCCGCCTGCGCAGCAGCACCAGCGCGAGCACGGAGACGGCGCCCAGCACCATCTTGACGCCGGAGCTGTCGCTGAGTTCGTCGACGCCCAGCCCCAGCAGGGCCAGCACCCCGGCGACGGTCAGGTCCCCCGCCAGCATCCGCCGGGACCAGGGCTCCGGCCCCTTCAGCCAGTCCCGGCCCGCACGCATCATCGCCTCGGCATCCACGCGACCGACCCTAGACAGCACCGCCGCCCGGCGCCCGCCCTCTTTCGTCGCGCCCCGCGCGACGAAAGTCGGACGGCCGGACGCGGGAGGAACGGGAACGGTCTGGAAACAGCGAGAAGCCCCGATCCGGATTCCGGATCGGGGCTTCCCCGATGTGGGCGAGGGGGGATTTGAACCCCCACGTCCCGAAGGACACTGGCACCTGAAGCCAGCGCGTCTGCCGTTCCGCCACTCGCCCGAGTAGCTCTCCAGTGGATCTTGCCTTGCGGCCCGTTCCCCCTGGCGACATCGGAACAGTAGCACGTCAGACGGGGTGGATTGAAATCGCTTTCCCGTCACCCTCGGTGGACCTCCCGACGGCCCCTCCCGCAGTCCCCTCCGGGTGCGGGACACTGTCCCTGGAGCGCCCCTACGATCCCTTGTGAGGACCAACACTCCTGTGGACAGGAGCGAAGGGGAACCACCCGAATCCGCCACGCGTGGATACGATCAGTAAGCAGTACAGGGCGACAGCGACGGAGGAGGTGCCCGATGGGAGTCCTGAAGCGGTTCGAGCAGCGTCTCGAAGGTCTGGTGAACGGCACCTTCGCCAAGGTGTTCAAGTCCGAGGTCCAGCCGGTGGAGATCGCCGGCGCCCTCCAGCGGGAGTGCGACAACAACGCCACCATCTGGAACCGCGAGCGGACCGTCGTCCCCAACGACTTCATCGTGGAGCTGAGCGCCGGCGACTACGAGCGCCTGAGCCCCTACTCCGGGCAGCTCGGCGACGAGCTCGCGGGCCTCGTCCGCGACTACGCCAAGCAGCAGCGCTACAGCTTCATGGGACCCATCAAGGTCCACCTGGAGAAGGCGGAGGACCTGGACACGGGCCTCTACCGGGTCCGCAGCCGCACCCTGGCCTCCAGCACCTCCCAGGACCCCTCCCAGGCCCCGCAGGGCCAGCAGGGCGGTTACGGCTACCCGCCGGTCGCCGCCCCTCCCATGCCCGCGGGTCCGCCCCCGGGCGCTCCCGGCGGCCGCCCCGGCGCCGCCCCCCCGTCTTCCGGCGCTCCGGGCACCATGCGCCGCTGGATCGAGATCAACGGCACCCGCCACCAGATCTCGCGTCCCACGCTCGTACTCGGCCGAAGCACCGAGGCCGATGTGCGGATCGACGACCCCGGCGTATCCCGCCGGCACTGTGAGATCCGGACCGGAACGCCCCCGACGATCCAGGATCTCGGGTCCACCAACGGCATCGTGGTGGACGGGCAGCACACCACCCGCGCTACGCTCCGCGACGGCTCGCGGATCGTCGTGGGCAGCACCACCATCATTTACCGGCAAGCCGAAGGGTGAAGCGGGGGCAATGTCAGAGCTGACCCTGACGGTCATGCGGTTGGGTTTCCTGGCCGTTCTGTGGCTGTTCGTCATCGTGGCCGTTCAGGTCATCCGCAGCGACCTGTTCGGTACGCGCGTCACGCAGCGCGGTTCGCGCCGCGGCGGCGGCGCGGCCGCGGCGCCGCAGCAGACCGGGCGCCAGGCCGCCCCGCCGCAGCAGCGCCAGCGCCGGGGCGCGCCGACCAAGCTCGTCGTCTCCGAGGGAACCCTCACGGGCACCACCGTGACCCTCGCCGGGCAGACGATCACGCTGGGCCGCGCCCACGACTCCACGATCGTGCTGGACGACGACTACGCCTCCAGCCGCCATGCCAGGATCTACCCCGACCGTGACGGCCAGTGGATCGTCGAGGATCTCGGGTCCACCAACGGCACGTATCTCGACCGGACCCGTCTCACCACCCCGACGCCCATCCCGCCGGGCGCCCCGATCCGCATCGGCAAGACCGTCATCGAGCTGCGGAAGTAGTACGAGAATGAGCGAGCGGAGCGAGCGAGCCGCAGCGGTCCGTCCCATCGGGGACGCGGACGCGAGCGCGCTCCCGACCGGAGGGTGGGCAGTGTGGCTCGAGACCGGTTGTACCCCGAGGCGTCGTCGACAGGGCAGGTGCGCATGAGTCTGACCCTGCGTTTCGCCGCCGGATCGCACAAGGGGATGATCCGCGAGGGCAACGAGGACTCCGGCTACGCCGGTCCCCGGCTCCTCGCCGTCGCCGACGGCATGGGAGGCCAGGCCGCCGGCGAGGTGGCCAGCTCCGAGGTCATCTCCTCGCTCGTCCAGCTCGACGACGACATCCCGGGCTCCGACATCCTCACCGCGCTCGGCGTCGCCGTGCAGCGCGCCAACGACCAGTTGCGCGTGATGGTCGAGGACGACGCCCAGCTCGAGGGCATGGGCACCACGCTCACCGCCCTGCTGTGGACCGGTCAGCGGCTCGGCCTCGTCCACGTCGGCGACTCCCGCGCCTACCTGCTGCGCGACGGCGTCCTCACCCAGATCACCCAGGACCACACCTGGGTCCAGCGGCTCGTCGACGAGGGCCGGATCACCGAGGAAGAGGCCACCACCCACCCGCAGCGCTCCCTGCTGATGCGGGCGCTCGGCAGCGGCGACGTCGTGGAGCCCGACCTCTCCATCCGCGAGGTCCGGGCCGGCGACCGCTACCTGATCTGCTCCGACGGCCTCTCCGGCGTGGTCTCCCACCAGACCCTGGAGGAGACCCTCGCCGACTACCACGGCCCGCACGAGACCGTGCAGTCCCTCATCCAGCTCGCCCTGCGCGGCGGCGGACCGGACAACATCACCTGCATCGTCGCGGACGTCCTCGACACCGACAGCGGCGACACCATGGCCGCCCAGCCGAACGACACCCCGGTCGTCGTCGGCGCGGTCGCCGAGAACCCGCACCAGCTCTTCGACGGCAACGCCATGCAGACCCCGGCCGGCCGGGCCTCCGGCCTCGGCCGCCAGACCCCGCCGTCCCCGGGCGCCTTCGGCCCCCCGGGCAGCGGTGACGCCGCCGGCTACGGATACCCCGACCAGAGCCAGGGCGGCGGCGCCCCGTACGGAACCTTCGGCGAACCCGAGGCGTACGACGCGGACGGCCAGTACGACGACTCGTACGACCACCCGCGCAGGCGGCGCAGCAAAGGGCGCAAGTGGACCACCCGCACCCTGATCCTGCTGCTCGTCGCCGGTGTCGTCGGCGGCGGCCTGTACGCCGCGCACCGCTGGACGCAGACCCAGTACTACGTGGGCGTCAAGGGTGACCACGTCGCGCTGTACCGCGGCATCAGCCAGAACCTGGCCTGGATCCACCTCTCCCAGGTGGAGACGGATCATCCCGAGATCGAACTGAAGTACCTGCCGTCCTTCAAGCGGAAGCAGGTCGAGGCCACCATCAGCGAAGACAGCCTCGACGGGGCGCGCAAGAAGATCGACGAGCTCGGCACCCAGGTCTCCGCCTGCAAGCAGGAAGAGGCCCGCCGCGCCGCCGAAGCGCAGGGCAATCAGACGCCCGGCCCCAGCCTGACTCCCGCGGAGCAGGCTGTCGTCGGCCAGTGCGAGAAGCAGTAGACATACGCGGGCACAGGGGGCCCGCCACACCATGAGCGTTGTCACCAACACGACCACCATCGGCGCCATCGAGGCGCCGAGCCGGCGGAACACCGAGCTCCTGCTGCTCGCCTTCGCCGTGGTCATCCCGATCTTCGCCTACGCCAACGTGGGCCTGTCGATCCACGGCGAGCTGCCCCCGGGCATGCTGGTCTACGGGCTCGGCTTCGCCGTGCTCTCCGGCATCGCGCACCTCGTCGTACGCCGCTACGCCAAGTACGCCGACCCGCTGCTGCTCCCGATCGCGACCCTGCTCAACGGTCTCGGCGTCGTCCTGATCTGGCGGCTCGACCAGTCCGAGCGGCTGCGGACCCTGGCCAAGCGCAGCTTCGGCACCTTCTCGGAGTCCGCCCCGCGGCAGATGATGTACACGGGGCTCGCCATCGCCCTGTTCTCCGTCGTGCTGCTGGTCCTCAAGGACCACCGCGTGCTCCAGCGGTTCACGTACATCTCGATGGCCGGCGCCCTGGTCCTGCTGATCCTGCCCGTGGTCCCGGGTCTGGGCGCGGACGTCTTCGGCGCGAAGATCTGGATCAGCGTCGGCGGCTTCTCCATCCAGCCCGGTGAGTTCGCCAAGATCGTCATCGCGATCTTCTTCGCCGGCTACCTGATGGTGAAGCGCGACGCCCTGGCCCTGGCCAGCCGCCGCTTCATGGGCCTCTACCTGCCGCGCGGGCGCGACCTCGGCCCGATCCTGATGATCTGGGCGATGAGCCTGCTCGTCCTCGTCTTCGAGAACGACCTCGGCACCTCGCTGCTGTTCTTCGGCATGTTCGTGATCATGCTGTACGTGGCCACCGAGCGGACCAGCTGGATCGTCATCGGCCTGCTGATGTCGGTCGGCGGCGCCACCGTCGTCGGCATGACCGCCAGCCACGTCAAGGTCCGCGTCACCGCCTGGCTCGACCCCTTCGCCTGCTACACCACCTCGGGCGCCTGCGAGCAGGTCGGGCAGTCGATCATGAGCTTCGGTTCCGGCGGCGTCCTCGGCACCGGCTGGGGCCAGGGCAACTCGGACCTCATCGGCTTCGCCGCCAACTCCGACTTCATCTTCTCCACCGTCGGCGAGGAACTCGGCCTCACCGGCGTCATGGCCTTCCTCCTGCTCTACGGCCTGATCATCGAGCGGGGCGTGCGCACCGCCCTCGCCGCCCGCGACCCCTTCGGCAAGCTCTTCGCCATCGGGCTCTCCGGCGCCTTCGCCCTCCAGATCTTCGTCGTCGCCGGCGGGGTCATGGGCCTCATCCCCCTCACCGGCATGACCATGCCCTTCCTCGCCTCCGGCGGTTCCTCCGTCCTGGCGAACTGGGTGCTCATCGCCATCCTCATCCGGATCAGCGACACCGCACGCCGCCCCGCCCCGGCCCCCGCCCCGTCCCCCGACTCCGAGATGACCCAGGTGGTCCGCCCGTCATGAACAAGCCCCTGCGACGCATCTCGCTGTTCTGCGGGCTCCTCGTCCTCGCCCTGCTGATCCGGACCAACTGGCTGCAGTACGTGCAGGCCGAGGACCTCAGCACCCGCAAGGAGAACCGCCGGGTCCAGATCGCCCAGTACGCCACCGAGCGCGGCAACATCATCGTCGGCGGCCAGCCGATCACGGGCTCGGCGGTCACCGACGGCAGCGACTTCAAGTTCAAGCGGACCTACCTCGACGGCCCGCTGTGGGCTCCGGTCACCGGCTACGCCTCGCAGGCCTTCGGCTCCACCCAGCTGGAGAAGATCGACGACGGCATCCTGACCGGCAACGACGACCGGCTGTTCTTCGACCGGACGATCGGCATGTTCACCGGTGAGAAGAAGCAGGGCGGCAACGTCATCACCACCCTGAACGCCGACGCCCAGAAGGCCGCCTTCGGCGCGCTCGGCGACAAGAAGGGCGCGGTCGCCGCCATCGACCCGCGCACCGGCGCCATCCTGGCCCTGGCCAGCACCCCGTCGTACGACCCGTCGACCTTCGCGGGCAACTCCAAGAACGACGAGAAGGCCTGGCGCACGCTGAACGACAGCGCCGACAAGAACCTGGTCAACCGCGCCCTGCGCGAGACCTACCCGCCGGGCTCCACCTTCAAGGTGGTCACCACCGCGGCCGCGCTGGAGCACAACGTCGTCAGCGACATCAACGCGCCGACCGACACCCCCGAGCCGTACATCCTGCCGGGCACGAAGACCCCGATGGTCAACCACGCCACGGGCTGCGAGAAGGCGACGCTGAACTACGCGCTGCAGGTCTCCTGCAACTCGGTCTTCGCGCACATCGGCGACAAGGTCGGCCGCGACGGCATGGTCGAGACGGCCCAGAAGTTCGGCTTCAACAGCACCATCGACACCCCGGTCCGCGCCTTCGCCAGCGTCTACGACAAGACGATGGGCAAGGACGGCAACGCGCTGAGCTCGATCGGCCAGTTCAACACGGCGGCCACCCCGCTCCAGATGGCCATGGTCACCGCGGCGATCGCCAACGACGGCAAGCTGATGAAGCCGTACATGGTCGAGCAGCTCACCGCCCCGAACCTCGACACCATCGAGAAGCACGAGCCGCAGGAGATGAGCCGGCCCCTCAGCGCGGCGAACGCGCAGAAGGTCCAGCAGATGATGGTGAACGTCGTCGAGAACGGCACGGGCACCACGGCCAAGATCAAGAACGTGAAGGTCGGCGGCAAGACCGGTACCGCCCAGCACGGCGAGAAGAACGCCAAGCGCCCCTACGCCTGGTTCATCTCCTACGCCGAGCTGCCCGACGGTTCCTCCCCCGTGGCCGTGGCCGTCGTCATCGAGGACAGCGCCGTCCAGGACCGCGAGGACATCACCGGCGGCGGCCTGGCCGCCCCGGTCGCGAAGGCGGTCATGGAAGCCGTCCTGAAGAACAAGGGATGACACCCGCAGACGGGATCCGAGCGCTCGGTACCGGTCCGATATCAGCCTGTGGTCACGAACCGATCACCGACGATCGGCCGGTAGCCTTGCCGCGAACAGCACACCGCCGGACCACACACGGGTGCGGTCGGGACTGACGGAGAGGGCTGGAACGTTATGGAAGAGCCGCGTCGCCTCGGCGGCCGGTACGAGCTGAGCCACGTGCTCGGCCGTGGTGGCATGGCCGAGGTGTACCTCGGGCACGACACCCGGCTCGGCCGTACCGTAGCCGTCAAGACCCTGCGCGCCGACCTCGCCCGTGACCCGTCCTTCCAGGCCCGGTTCCGCCGCGAGGCCCAGTCGGCCGCGTCGCTCAACCACCCGGCCATCGTCGCGGTCTACGACACCGGCGAGGACTACGTCGACAACATCTCCATCCCGTACATCGTGATGGAGTACGTCGACGGCTCCACCCTGCGCGAGCTGCTGCACTCGGGCCGCAAGCTGCTGCCCGAGCGGACCCTGGAGATGTGCATCGGCATCCTCCAGGCCCTGGAGTACTCGCACCGCGCGGGCATCGTCCACCGTGACATCAAGCCCGCCAACGTCATGCTCACCCGGACCGGCCAGGTCAAGGTCATGGACTTCGGCATCGCCCGCGCCATGGGCGACTCCGGGATGACCATGACGCAGACGGCCGCCGTGATCGGCACCGCCCAGTACCTCTCCCCGGAGCAGGCCAAGGGCGAGCAGGTCGACGCGCGCTCCGACCTGTACTCCGCGGGCTGCCTGCTCTACGAGCTGCTGTGCGTGCGGCCCCCGTTCGTCGGCGACTCCCCCGTGGCGGTCGCCTACCAGCACGTCCGGGAAGAGCCGCAGCCGCCGTCGAACTTCGACCCCGAGATCACGCCCGTGATGGACGCCATCGTCCTCAAGGCGCTGGTCAAGGACCCCGACTACCGGTACCAGTCCGCGGACGAGATGCGGGCCGACATCGAGGCCTGCCTGGAGGGCCAGCCCGTCGCCGCGACCGCCACCATGGGCGGCGCCGGCTACGGCTACCCCGACCAGGGCGGATACGGGCACCAGGGCTACGACCAGCCCACCACCGCCCTGCGCTCCCCGGACGCGGGCCAGACCTCGATGATGCCGCCGATGCCCCCCGGGGGCGACGGCGGATACGGGTACCAGGACCAGGGCCACGGCGGCTACGACCAGGGTCACGGCCGCCGCCAGCAGAAGAAGAGCCGGGCCTCGACGATCCTGCTGGCCGTGGCCGCGGTGCTCGTCCTGGTCGGCGCGATCCTGATCGGCCGGACCCTCTTCAGCGGGACGGACAACCGCCCCGCCGTGCCCAGACTCGTGGGCCAGACCTTCGAGCAGGCGCAGGGCAGCGGCAGGAACATGGGCCTCACGGTGGAGAAGGAGGCCGAGGAGCCCTGCGCGGACCAGCCCAAGGGCAACGTCTGCTCGCAGAACCCGGCCGAGGGCACCAAGGTCGACAAGGGCACCTCGGTCAAGGTCAAGGTCTCCTCGGGCGCGCCCAAGGCGGCCGTCCCCGACGCGTCCCGGCTGAAGTTCGAGGACGCCGAGGCCCTTCTGAAGAAGAGCAACTTCCAGGTCGAGAAGAAGCTCGTCGAGTCCGACGGCGCCAACCCCGGCACCGTCCTGGACCAGAACCCCAAGGCGGGCACCCAGGCCGAACAGGGCTCGGTGGTCACCCTCCAGGTCGCCAAGGAGGTCGCGAAGGGCGTCGTCCCGGACCTCACCGGCATGACCAAGGAGGCGGCGGTCAAGGCCCTCCAGGACGCCAAGCTCAAGCTCGGCAGCACCACCGAGGTCGACCAGCCCGGAGCCGCGCCGAAGACGATCACGGGGCAGCAGTACGCGGTCGGCCAGCAGCTCCCCAAGGACACCCCGGTCAACGTCACCATCTCCAAGGCGTCCTCGCAGCCGTCCGCCGTTCCGGTACTGACGGGGCAGACCGTGGCCCAGGCCAAGAACTCCCTCAAGCAGGCCAACCTGAACTTCGGGGCGGTCCTGGGCGGTCCGACCGACGACAACGCGATCGTGATGTCCTCCGACCCCGCCGCCGGTACCCCGGTGCCGGGCGGCACGGTCGTCAACGTCCGCACCATGGCGAACCCGAACCAGCCGCAGGACGGCGGCCAGCAGGGCGGCGGAGGCTTCTTCGGCGGCCTCACCGGCGGCGGCCGGCGGTAGCCGCGGAGCGGTGTTTCACGTGAAACAGGGCCCGGCCCCCCTCGCGGGGGCCGGGCCCTGTTTCACGTGCGCCGCGTGATCAGCGCAGCTCGGCCGGCGGGGTGCGGTTCGCGTCGACCTTCTCCGTGCGGACCAGTTCGCCCCAGACGATGTAGCGGTACTTCGAGGTGTAGACCGGGGTGCAGGTCGTCAGCGTGATGTAGCGGCCGGGACCGGTCTTGCCCGACTCCTTCGGGACCGGGTTGATCACGTCGGTGTTGTACTTCGAGGTCTGGCTGAGCTCGGCGAAGACCTTGTAGACGTACCAGGTGTCCTTGGTCTCGAAGACGACGGCGTCGCCCTTCCTCACCTTGTCGATGTTGTGGAACTTCGCCCCGTGCCCGTCGCGGTGCGCGGCCAGTGCGAAGTTCCCCTTGTCGTCCCAGGGCAGGGCCGACTTCACCGGGTCCGTGTAGTAGCCGGCCACGCCGTCGTTGAGGACCTCCGGGGAGGTGCCGGGCTTGACCAGCACCTCGCCGTTCTTCATCGAGGGGACGTGCAGGAAGCCGATCCCGTCCTGGGTGTCGAGGGCCCCCGGCTGCGCGGCCGCCCCCGGGGCCGCAGGCGCCTGCCACTGCCGGCGGACCTGGTCCCCCCGGGCCGAGGCGTCGCGGTCGGCGAGGACGTTGGTCCACCACAGCGAGTACGCGACGAAGAGGCCCAGGATCAGCCCCACCGTGATCAGGAGCTCCCCCAGCAGGCTCAGGGCCCCCGCGATCACACTGCGGTCGGCGGGCGGCGGAGCGGAGCGGCGGCGGGCACGAGACACTGCGGATTCGTCCTTACGGCTGTTCAGCGGCTGTTCAGCGCGGGCGGAGCACCCTGGCTGCGCGGGCGTTCGTCGACCATCCTGCCCCATACGATCATCCGGTAGGTGCTCGTGAACTCCGGGGTGCAGGTCGTCAGCGTGATGTACCGGCCGGGCCCGGTGAAGCCCGAACCCTCCGGCACCGGCTTGATGACGGACACGTTCGCCGGGGAGGTCTGCGGCAGGGCCGAGGTCATCTTGTACGTGTAGTACGCGTCCCGGGTCTCGACCACGACGGCGTCACCCGGCACCAGCCGGTTGATGTACCGGAACGGTTCGCCGTGGGTGTTGCGGTGCCCGGCGAGCGCGAAGTTCCCCTGCGGGTCGGCCGGCATGGCCGTCTTCAGCGCGCCCTCGGAGTAGTGGCCGACCATCCCCTTGTCGAGCACCTTCGCCTTGCTGACCCCCTCGGCCACCGGCACCTTGAGGTCCAGCTTGGGGATGTGCAGGATCGCGAAGCCCTGCCCGGGCTCGAAGGCGGCCACGGGCGGCGCGGCCGCCGCCGGGGGGTGCTCCCAGTTCTGCCGCAGCGAGCCCGCGGCCCCGCTCGCCGTACGCTCCGCCAGCAGGTTGGTGTACCAGAGCTGGTAGGCGACGAACAGCAGCATCACCACTCCGGTGGTGATGAACAGCTCTCCGACGGCCCTGCTGAGCACCACCACCGGCCCTCCGGAGCGCGGACGGGCGCGCCTGCGGCCCCGCCCGCCCCGTTTACGGGCCCGCGCCTGCGAGCGTTTCGCGGCCTCCTGGGCCGCCCTGCGCCGCGCGGCCCGGCCCTCGCTGGGCGCGGACGGCGCGACGGCCGTCACGCGACGGCCTTGCCCACCACCGGGGCCAGGCCTTCCGACCGGGCGACGGCACCGGCGTCACCGCAGCGCACGAGCCAGTTGGCGAGCATCCGGTGGCCCCACTCGGTGAGCACCGACTCGGGGTGGAACTGGACGCCCTCCACGTCGTGCTGCCGGTGCCGCAGGCCCATGATGATCCCGTCCTCGGTGCGGGCGGTGACCTCCAGCACGTCGGGCAGGGCGGCGGGCTCGGCTGCCAGCGAGTGGTAGCGGGTCGCGGTGAAGGGCGAGGGGAGTCCGGAGAAGACCCCGAGGCCCTCGTGGACCACGGGGGAGGTCTTGCCGTGCAGCAGCTCGGGGGCGCGGTCCACGACCCCGCCGTAGGCGACGGCCATGGACTGCATGCCGAGGCAGACGCCGAAGACCGGGACCCCGGTGTCGGCGCAGTGCCGGACCATGTCGACGCAGACGCCGGCCTCCTCGGGCGTACCCGGGCCGGGGGAGAGGAGGACGCCGTCGAAGCCGTCCTGGGCGTGGGCGAGCTCGACCTGGTCGTTGCGCAGCACCTCGCATTCGGCGCCGAGCTGGTAGAGGTACTGGACCAGATTGAAGACAAAGCTGTCGTAGTTGTCGACAACCAGAATGCGCGCGCTCACGGAGTGGCTCCCGATCCCTCGTCCACCGTCACATCGTTGAAGGGAAGGAGCGGCTCGGCCCACGGGAAGACGTACTGGAAGAGCACGAACACCACCGCGAGGACCAGTACGAGACAGATCAGCGCCCGCACCCACGCGTTGCCCGGCAGATGCCGCCAGATCCAGCCGTACATTCCGTCTGTTTCCTTCGTCGTCCACGATTCACTCACGCACCGCGGGGGCGGTACCGCACCAGACTACGGGCCGGGGCCCCCGCGGCGGGGGTCACCCGGGCAATCCCCCGGGATCGGCGGGCGCGGTGGCGGTGAGCTCGGCCCAGACGATCAGGCGGTGGCTGTGGCCCCACTCGGGGTCGCAGGTGGTGAGGGTGAGGTACCGGCCGGGGACGGCGAAGGGGGAGCGGCGCGGGACCGGGTCGACCACGCCGGTCTCGGTGGGCAGCACGCGCAGGGGCCCGCCGCGGACGGTGTAGGTGTACCGGTTCACGGCGTCGCGGACGATCACGGTGTCGCCGGGGCGGAGCTCGTCGAGGTCCTTGAACGGGTCGCCGTAGGTGCGCCGGTGCCCCGCGACGGCGAAGTTGCCCTCGCCCCCGGGGCGGGCGGTGCCGGTGTAGTGGCCGAGGCCCTTCTTGAGCAGGCCGGTGTCCGTGCCCTCCAGGACCGGCTTGCTCCAGTCCGCGCCGAAGCGGGGGACGTACATCTCGGCGAAGGCCCGTCCGGCGGGGTAGGGCTGCGCGGCGGCCGGGGGCGCCGGGGCCTGCGGAGCCGGGGCGGCCGGCGCGGGTGCGGCGGCGGGGGCCGCCGCCGCCCAGCGGTCGCGCAGCCGGGCCCGTTCCCCGTCCATGGCCCGGTCGGCCTTGACCCCGGTCCACAGCAGGACGTACACGACGAAGAGCACGATCAGCGTTCCGGCGGTCAGGCACAGCTCGCTGAACGTCCGTACCGTCAGGCGCAGTACGGCGTCAGGGCGAGGCGGACTCCAGCGGCTTCGCATAGTGGAGGTCCACTGTGCCGGAGTACCCGGGAAGTGTCAGCCGCTTGTCCTCCTCGACTTTCCAGCCGAGTCCGTAGGCGTTGACGTACAGCTGGTAGTTCTGGATGGCCGGGGAGCCGTTCAGGGCCTTGCGCAGCGCGCCCGGGTCGCCGACGGCCGACACCTTGTACGGGGGCGAGTAGACCCGGCCCTGGAGGATCAGGGTGTTGCCGACGCAGCGCACGGCGCTGGTGGCGATCAGCCGCTGGCCCATGACCTCGATGCCCTCGGCGCCGCCCAGCCACAGGGCGTTCACCACGGCCTGGAGGTCCTGCTGGTGGATGACGAGGTCGTTGGGCTGCGGGTCGGGCACGCCCGGGACGCGCGCGGTGGCGTTGGGCGGTGCGTCGTTCAGGGTGACGCTCAGGCCCTTGCCGGTGAGCTCCTCGGTGCCGGAGGCCTTGCGCAGGGCGGCGAGCTTGGCGTCCTCGGCCTTGGTGCTGCCGTTGTCGCGGTCGGCGAGGGCGTCGACCTGGGCGCGGACGGCCGCGGCGCTCTTCTCCAGCTCGGCGTTGTTGGCGCTGCGCTCGTGGATCAGGTCCGAGAGCTTGAGGAGGGAGGCGTCCGTGCGGATGTTCGTACCCTTGGACGTGTTGAAGCTGGTGACGAAGATGAGCCCCGCCAGGGCGAACACCACGGCCGTCAGCAGCCTCACGGGACGGAGGCGGCGGGGACCCGCGGAGGAGTCGTCGGAATTGGTCAACGTACCCTTCTCCTTCAACGCCACAGGTCCACTACGCTAACGGACGCCCGGGGCAGGCAAGGTCCCCCAGCGCATCGACAGGAGAGCCCCTCGTGCCGAAGTCACGTATCCGCAAGAAGGACGACTACACGCCGCCGCCGGCGAAGCAGCAGGCGCAGCAGATCAGGCTGGGGAGCCGCGGCTGGGTCGCCCCGGTCATGCTGGCCTTCTTCCTGATCGGTCTCGCGTGGATCGTCGTCTTCTACGTGACCGACACCCAGCTGCCGATCGAGGCGCTGGGCAACTGGAACATCGTGGTCGGTTTCGGATTCATCGCAGCCGGCTTCGGCGTGTCCACCCAGTGGAAGTAGTACACGGATAGCCCAGCGGCGCAACCTCTCCCCATGAGTTATCCACAGCGTCATCCACACCTGAGGAAAAGACAGAAGATCTGTGGATAACTCTGTGGAGAGTTGACGCCGGTGTGATCAGGTGAGTGCGGCCGTACGCACCATGATCAGGGCCGCCGCCAGCAGGAAGACCGCCACACAGGCCCCCGCCTGGACGAGCGTGCGCTTCCCGCCCGTGACGGGGGCGAGCAGCCCCAGGGCTACCAGCGCACCCGTCACCAGGCCGCCGATGTGCGCCTGCCAGGAGACCGACCAGCCGCCGCCCAGCGGTACGAAGGTCACCAGCAGCATCAGCCCGAGGGTGATCAGCACGGGCCGCATCTCGTACCGCAGCCGGCGGGCGAGGACGACCGTGGCGCCGAGCAGCCCGCAGATGGCGCCGGACGCGCCGAGCGTCGGGGTGTTCGGCGCGGTCAGCAGGTAGACGAGGGCGCTTCCGCCCAGGCCCGACAGCAGGTAGAGGGCCAGGTAGCGGGCGCGGCCCAGGGCCGCCTCCAGCGGGCCGCCGATCACCCACAGGGCGATCATGTTGCCGAAGACGTGCCACCACTCCACATGCAGGAACACCGAGGTCAGCAGCCGGTGGTACTGCCCGGTGGAGACCCCCTCCACCGGCGCCCCGTAGTACTCCACGTACCGGCCCAGCAGCTCCAGCTGCACGGCCAGGCCGGGTACGGCGTAGGCGGCGAGGAACACCGCCGCGTTGATCCCGATCAGGATCTTGGTCAGGAGCTGCGGATCGGCGGAGACCAGCCCGCCCGCGACCGTCCGCGGGGCGTTGGCCGCCGGGGCGTGCCCCGTGCCGGAGCCGCCCCGGACGCACTCGGGGCACTGGTAGCCCACCGAGGCGCTGATCATGCAGTCGGGACAGATGGGCCGGTCGCACCGGGCACAGCTGATGCCCGTGTCCCGGTCCGGGTGGCGGTAGCAGCCCGGCAGGCGCTCGGTGTCCATCGGTCCCCTCGGTCAGCGGCGGGGCAGGGGGCGCGCCCCTGCCGGTCCGTACCCATGCGGTCCGTACACATGCGGTCCGTACACATGCAGTACGGACGGACGGGCCGCGTTGGTTCCCGTCAGCGCGTGGCCTCGCGCCGCTCGACGGTCACGGACTGGATGATCACGTCGTCCAGCGGGCGCTCGGTGCGCGGGTTGGTGGCGCCGGAGGCGATGGCGTCCACGACCTTCTGGCTGGCCTTGCCGGTGACCTCGCCGAAGATGGTGTGCTTGCGGGTCAGCCAGGCGGTGGGCGCGACGGTGATGAAGAACTGGGAGCCGTTGGTGCCCGGGCCGGCGTTGGCCATGGCGAGCAGGTAGGGCTTGGTGAAGGCCAGGTCGGGGTGGAACTCGTCGGCGAACCGGTAGCCGGGGCCGCCGGTGCCGTTGCCGAGCGGGTCGCCGCCCTGGATCATGAAGCCGCTGATGACGCGGTGGAAGACGGTGCCGTCGTACAGCGGGGCCGTGGTCTTCTGGCCGTCCGTGGGGCGGGTCCACTCGCGGGCGCCCGTGGCGAGCTCCACGAAGTTGCGGACGGTCTTCGGCGCGAAGTTCTCCAGCAGCTCGATCTCGATGTCGCCGTGGTTGGTCTTCAGGGTGGCGTAGAGCTTCTCGGCCACGGATCTGCCTTCCATAGTCATCACTGTCGGCCCCGATCCTCCCACGGGGGGCGGTACGCGGCGGAAATTCCTCCACCCGGATGCCCTGTCGCGCGCGCCCCGCGCCGCTATGCCAGGCATGATCCGACAAAGGGTGGAAAGGTGAACCGTGTCCGCCACCGAGGAGGAGGATCCCGTGACCCGCAAGGACAGCGTGAGCCTGGCCGCCGAGAACGCCAGGGACGCCATGAGGCACGCGGCGGAAGTGGTGGCACCCTACGCGGGGACCGCCAGGGACGCGGCCGTCCAGTACGCCCACGAGGCGAACGCCCGGCTGGCGCCGAAGGTCTCCTACGCGGCCGCCCAGGCGTCCCAGCAGGCCCGCGCCGCCTACGACGCCCATCTGCATCCCAGGATGCACGCGGCCCGCACCCATCTGCCGCCGAACGTGGACCGGGCCGCCACCAAGGCCGTCCACCAGACCAGGCTCGCCTGCCGGCACGCCGTCGACTACACGACGCCCCGCCTGGAGAGCGCCATCGCCGCGGCGCAGCCCGTGGCCGAGGAGGCCTCGAACCGGTCCATGGCCGCCCTCGCCGCACTGCGCGGCCAGGTCTCCGCCAAGGAGGTGCAGCGGCTGGTGCGGCGCGGCGAGCGGCGCGCGAGGTGCGGCCGAATGTTCAAGGGGCTCGCGCTGGCCGGCGTCCTCGCCGGAGGGGCGTACGCGGCCTGGAAGTGGTGGGACCGGCAGTCGAACCCGGACTGGCTCGTCGAGCCCCCGGCCGCCACCGAGCTGTCGGACCGGGACGCCGCGCCGGCGAGCTTCGACGACGAGCTGGCGGAGAAGGAGAAGGAGAACGGGGCGCACTGAGCGGCCCGCGACGTACGGCAGGGGCCCGGATCCTGGAGGATCCGGGCCCCTGCCGGGGGGGCGCGGGGAGCCGGGGGGCGGGCCGCCCAGTGCGGGGGGGTTGAGGGGGGGGGTGGGGGCGCTAAACCCCCCGG